>JBFWLS010000034.1:0-6642 GCA_050251995.1 Candidatus Methanomethylophilaceae archaeon | reverse complement strand
CCTCTTCTGGGACCGTCCAGAGGGGCGTTGGTTCGTTTCCTTACTTGTATACGGCTCCGCTCTGGCTCTGATTGGGTATGTGGTCATTTTCTACCATGGGGAATCGGAGTTCTGGTCTTTCCTGACCGTTCCCCTCCTGTACCTTCTTTTCCTACTTTTCTACACGTTTGACATAATCAAAGGAGGGGCGGATGCCAAATGCCTCATCGCCCTCTCCATACTGTTCCCTGATTATCCGTCTTTCATGGGAGTTCTGCCGTTGATTCACGTACCTTCCGCTACGGCTGGGTTGGTGCTTCCATTCGCCCTGATGGTACTGTTCCATGCTGCCCTGTTCACCGTGCTCTCGGTGTTCTACAACTTGCTTCGGAACCTGCGGGCGGGCGACCTGCGCTTCCCGCAGCTATTGTTGGGCTACAGGCTGCCCTTGGACGAAGCCCGTGCGGGCCATTACTGGCCCATGGAGAAGCTGGATGGAGAGGAAGTGGTCCTGACCAGGTCGCCACAAGAGGAGGCGGAGGAGGTCTACGATGCTTTGGAGTCCAAAGGGTCGAACCGGGTCTGGGTCACACCGAAGATACCTTTCCTGGTTCCGGTCACCCTGGCCGTGGCCTTCCTGGCCGTGGTGGGCAACATCATGTTCCTCCTGCTGTGAAGGCGCAGGCATCCTCCAAAGGGCATCCGGGGCAGCGGGGGCGGGCGCGGCAGTGGTCCTTCGCTAGCTCTACCAGCAGGGCGTAGAGGTCAGCCAGGTCCCGGGCATTCCCGCGGAGGTCTTCCTCTACTTTCTCCCGTACTGTCTCGTAGTCGTCGGATGAAATGGACCCGGTACGGTTCAAGATTCTCAGGCAGTAGGCTGCAGCCACAAACACTGGCCTGGAGGCGCCATAGAGTAGTATGGAATCTGCCGTCTCCGGCCCCACTCCAGGTAACGACAGTAGCTCACGACGACTGTCCTCTAGCCTTCCATGCAACATGTTGTTGATGTCACCATGATGATTTTCGAGGACATGTGCGGCCAGAGCTCGGACCCGTCGAGCCTTCTGACGGTAGAAGCCGGATGGGCGCAGGATATCCTCCAAGGTCCCTATAGGCAAGGTCGTCAAGCCCTCTGGTGACATCAGAGCGCTTTCTCGTAAATTGTCCAAGACCAGGAGCACGTTCCGCCAGTTGGTCTGCTGGGTTAGGATGGCTCCAACAGCGACCTCGAAGGGAGAGGATCCGGGCCACCAGGATTGAACGTCATACTTCTCCCTGAGGCGGTAGAGAATCTCCGCGGTGGTCAAGGGCACCCATACACCTCACTGTATGATGTCCAGCTTCTTGCCGCAGACCTGACAATGGCCCTCCTCGACCTGCAGGATCTCCGTCTCATAACCCTTGCGGTGTATAACCATCTCCCCGCAGCTGGGGCAGTAGGTGTGGGTGTCGATATGCACGGGGGCGTTGCCGATGTAGACGTACTCCAACTCCTCCTCGTAGGCGATGTCCCGCGCCGCCGTGAGGATCTCTAGAGGAGTGTCCGGGAGATCCATGAGCAGATAGTCGGGATGGAAGCGGGTGAAGTGCACCGGTACCGTGGTGCCCAGCTCCGTGGTCACCCACTCACAGAAGCGCTGCAGCTCATCCCGGTCGTCGTTCCGACCAGGGATTATCAGGTATGTCAGTTCCAGATGGATGCCCCGCGACCGCAGGAACTTGGCTGATTCCAGGACTGGTGCCAGGGAACCATGGCAGAGGTTACGGTAGAAATCATAGGTGAATCCCTTGATGTCCATGTTCACGGCCTTGACGACTTCGCAGAGCTCCTGCAATGGAGGCAGGTTCACGTAGCCATTGGTCACAAGTATGCCATGCAGATCCTCTTGGCCTCTGAGGACGTCCACCACGTACTCCTGCCATATGGTGGGCTCGTTGTAAGTGAACGCCAGGTTGCGGATGCCTTTGGAGCGGCACAGCTCCCGTAGCTTCTCTGGCTCCACGAACATGGTGTCCCTCTCCCCGATCTTGGTTTGGGAGATGGTGTGATTCTGACAATGGTCGCAGGACAGATTGCAGCCCAGACTACCAACGGATACCACGTCTTCGCCAGGATGGTAATGGTATAGGGGCTTCTTCTCGATGGGGTCTATGTTTAAGGATGAGACCTGCCCGTAATTCGCCGCCTGCAGGAAATCCGCCCCCGCCCGACGGGTGCCGCATCTCCCTCTGGAACCCTTCTCTATCATACAGAAGTTGGGGCAGAGAAGACAGCGGTAACGCCCGTTCACAGTTTCATAATAACGGGACTCAACGGCGGAAGTGCTCATATCCTAGATCACCTAGGCTAAACATTGAGCTATCTCTGATTAATACGTTTTCATGACCCCCTACCACCCGACCGATGATGGCGAAATCCACATCCAGGACATGCACCTTCCCCAAGTCCTCCTCGCGGATGGTGAAGAGCAGCTCGTACTCGCCTCCGAAGTTCAATAGTAGCATCTCTTTGCTCACTCCGGCGGCATATAGCTCCTGCACATGCGGCCCCTCCGGCAAGGACTCCCAAAGAATCTGCATGCCGACTCCGCTGGCCTCGGATATCTGGGCTACGCTGGTGGACAATCCGTCCGAGATGTCCATGCAGGCGCTGACGGCACCGCAGGAGGCCAGATCCCGACCTTCACGCAGACGGGGACGAGGATGGAAGAGGGTCCGCTCGGCCTCCTCGATATGCAAACCCTTCTGTATAGAGTAGAAACCGGCCGCCGCCTCCCCCAGGTGGCCGGTTACTGCCACCAGGTCCCCCGGTCTGGCACCGTCCCGGGTGAGCATCTCTCCTTTTGGCACCAGACCCAGCGCCGTGCCGGCTATCAGCCCCTCCCCGCTCTTGGTATCCCCTCCTATGATGGGGGTGTCATAGGTCTCTGCACATTCCTGCATGCCCTCCACGATCTGCATTAGTTCATCTACCTGCAGGGAGTCCGGCATGGCCATGGCAGAGAGGAAACCAATGGGAGAAGCACCCATGCTGGCAAGGTCGCTGAGGTTCACGGCCATCGACATCCAACCGAAGTCGCGCAAGCTCATACCGTCTGGTCTATGGCGGAGGAAGGTGATGAGGTCCGTGCAGGCTACTAGGTGTTGGTCCCCCAATTCGATGACGGCGGCATCATCGCCTGGGCCGACAAGGACACCGCTGGGAAGAAAGTCCCTTATCATGCGCACTAGCCCCCGCTCACCAAGCTCCTTCAGATTGGACATGCATGTGTTCCCAAGCCCAAGGAGGAAATAATCTTTTCTACGCATCCACAAGAAAATGGAGCCCTACAAAATTTCTTAATACCCTTTGTGCTATCGAACGGACAGGTTTCTAGATGATTGTAGACATCAAATATGGAAAGGACGGACAGGAATCAGTCCACATACCAGATGAGAAGCTCATCGGTGTCTACCATCCCAATGAGGTGCAGTCCCGGCCAGCGGAGCAGGAGATTGAAGCCGCTCTTGATTCACCCCAAGGGTGGGAATCCATAGAATCCTTCCTGGAAGGGGGGGAGGACGTGGTGTTCATCGTCAACGACGGCACCCGGCCCACACCCACCGCCCAGGTGCTGGACGTCCTTTCCCGTCGCATCGACCTACGATGCGCACGTTTCCTCGTGGCCACGGGCACGCACCGGGCTCCCACTCGTGAGGAGTATGAGTACATATTCGGTCCTTTGTACGATCATCTCAAGGATCGTGTGTATTCCCATGACTGCCTGCAGGACCCCATGGTCAACTTGGGGACATCCAAGAACGGTACTGTGATGGAGGTCAACCGGATGGCGGTGGAGGCCGACCGGCTGGTGATCATCACCAGCGTGGAGCCGCATTACTTCGCTGGTTACACCGGAGGCAGGAAGTCCTTCTTGCCGGGCGTAGCCTCATACCGCACCATTGAGCAGAACCATAGGCTGGCCATGCGAGCAGAGGCCCAGGCTTTGGCCTTGGAAGGGAATCCGGTGCACGAGGACATGATGGACGCCTTGCAGGTGGTGGAAGGCAAACGCATCTTCTCCATACAAACGGTGCTGGACCGTCACCAGAGGATTTACAGGGCTGCCGCCGGCGATCTTCACCAGGCATTCTTCCAAGCCGTGCGTTGGGCGGACGAGGTGTTCTCCGTGCAGGTTCCAGAGAGGGCGGACGTGGTCATCAGCGTGGCCCCATATCCCATGGACGTCGACCTGTATCAATCTCAGAAAGCCTTGGACAACGGCAAATGGGCCCTGAAGGAAGGGGGGACCATCGTGATTGTGTCCAAGTGCCGGGAAGGGGTGGGACATGCTGCCTTCTTGGACCAGCTGTCCTCTTGCTCCGACCCCCAGGAGCTCATGCGCCGGTTGAACCTGGAGTATCGTCTAGGACATCACAAGGCGGCCAAGATGGCGGAGATCTCCACCTGGGCCCGGATATTCGTGGTCTCCGGTCTGGAACCGAGCATCATATCCAAAGCCAACATGAGGCCCTTCCCTTCTGTCGATGCCGCCCTGCGTTTGGTCTGGGAGGAGGATCCGCAGGCCAGGGTCCTGGTACTCACAGACGGGAGCATAACCGTACCCAAGGTGCAGTGACATGAATCAAGAGCAATATGAGCAGCTACAGAAGGCCGAGGAGGCCATAACTACCTGCACCATGTGCGGGTTCTGCAAGAGCGTCTGCCCCTCTTTCAAGGAACAGGGATGGGACAGCGCCGCCGCCAGGGGCCGGGTCATCCTTTCATACGGCCTGTTGCAGGGAGATATCGCCACGGACGAATCCGTGATCGAAAGCATCTATACCTGCACCACCTGCGATGATTGCCATCGACTATGTCCATCCCACGTCGATGTGGTAAGGCTGGTAGAGCTCTGCCGTAGCGACTTGGTGCGGCAGGGAAAGATTCTGCCACGGCATCGGAATGTGGTGGAGAGCATATTGGATCACGGCAACCCCTATGGAGAGAAAGAGGATGTGCCCACACGTCTGGGCCGCCAGCCTCGAAAGGCTCCCATCGGATATTTCGCTGGCTGCACCGCCACCTATCGCAACACCGCTACCGCGGCCGCCACCATCTCCATCCTAGACAAGCTCAAGGCAGACTTCACCACCCTGGATGAGGTCTGCTGTGGCTCGGTGATGCAACGTATAGGGTGGAATGAAGAGAATGTCCTAGATCTCATGCGGCGGAACGTGAGGGCGATCGTGGACCAGGGGGTGCAGACATTGGTGCTTTCCTGCGCCGGTTGCTACCGCATGTTCAAGGAAGAATACCCAAAGCATGTGGAATTGCCATTCCGCGTCTTGCATATCAGCGAGTTCCTGGCCGAACAGGACCTTCCTCTGCAAGCCTTGCAGAAGAAGATCACCTACCATGACCCCTGTCATCTAGGAAGGCATGCCGGCATCTACGATGCACCAAGGAAGGTGATCGCCCAGATCCCCCAGGCTGAGTTCCAGGAGATGGTCAACAACCGGGAGCTCAGCCGCTGCTGCGGCGGAGGCGGAGGGGTACGATCCGCGTACCCAGAGGTTTCACAAGGAATCTCATACGCCCGGGTTTCGGAGGCAGAGGGCATGGACATGATAATCTCCACCTGCCCGTTCTGCGTCAACAACCTGGCCACAGGTGTGGGGGGGCGAGACATAGAGGTGGTGGACCTCACCGAGCTGGTGGACGGGTTGCTGATATAGGATGTTCCTGCGCGTCAGTCCTCTGAGTCGCAACAGCAAGGTCCCATGCGACCATCGTTGGAGGGAGTCCCTTGGACATATGAGGCCGGCCTTCCGGGTACATCTGCACTCCTGCGACCCGGCGGATATGGAGAGCATCCGGTCTTTGACAGAGGTCAAAGGACTCATCCGGGGCGATCCCTATTTCGAGTTGGATGCCTCTCTTTTTCAGCTCATGCAGGACCGTCTGCCGGATTGGGCCGACCATGTAGAGGCTGCCTGGCGCCTGCAATTCGACAAGTCGCCCAACCATGTCTGGACCCCACAGGGTCTAGAGGTACGTCCAGCGCTCATGGGCATACTGAATGTAACCCCGGATTCCTTCTCGGATGGAGGACGATTCCTTACTCCCGGTGACGCCCTGCAGGGGGCTATGTCAATGCTAGAGCAGGGGGCGGACATGATCGATGTGGGGGGCGAGTCCAGCCGTCCCTTCTCCGAACCCGTCTCTATGGAGGAGGAGGTTCGAAGAGTCATCCCGGTGATCACCGGCCTGCGCTCCATCACAAACCTGCCGATATCCATTGATACGATGAAGAAAGGAGTCGCTCGCAAGGCCCTCGAGGCGGGAGCGAGCATGATCAACGACATCTCTGGTCTGAGGGACCCAGAGATGGCGTCTCTGGCCGCGGAGTTTGATGTTCCGGTGGTGATCATGCATATGCGGGGCACGCCCAAGGACATGCAGTCCCAGGTGCGCTACGATGATGTGGTTAGGGAGGTCGTGGACGAGCTGAACCTATCGGCCGTGGCCGCAATGCAGCAGGGTGTGAAGAGAGATAGGATCATCCTCGACCCTGGTATAGGATTCGGGAAGACCGCCAGGGACAATCTGGAGATTATCAACCGTCTGCGGGAGTTCCGATGCCTGGGTTATCCAATTCTGTTGGGCGCATCCAGGAAGAG
>JBFWLS010000033.1:0-6644 GCA_050251995.1 Candidatus Methanomethylophilaceae archaeon | reverse complement strand
GTGCATGCCAACCAACTCGGGCACGAAGGCCTCGTAGGTGGAGGCGTTGCCCAGCACGCCGTGCACATGGATGCCGGACTCGTGCGCGAAGGCGTTCTTGCCCACGATGGGCTTATTGTTGGGCAATGGGTAGCAGGTGAGCCTAGAGACGGTGCGGCAGACGCTGCCGATCTGGGAGAGGTCCACGACCTCGATGCCATGATAGGCGAAGAGTCCCATGACCACCTCCTCCAGGGCGGCGTTACCGGACCTTTCCCCCAGGCCGTTCACGCAGACATGCACCTGGCTGGCACCGGCGCGCACCGCGGCCAGGGAATTGGCCACTGCCAGACCGAAATCGTTGTGGCAGTGCACAGAGATAGGCACCTTGCTCACCTTGGCCAGCTCCGACACCAGGTACTCCATGGCCGCGGGGGCGATCACGCCCACGGTGTCCGGGACGTTGATGCACTTCGCCCCGGCGTCCTGGGCGGCGATATGCATCTCCTTCAGGAACCCCAGATCGGTGCGGGTGGCGTCCTCGCAGGAGAACTCCACCGTCAGGCCGTGGGAGCAAGCGTACTCGATGGCATCCACGGCCCGGGCCTTGACCTCCTCCCGGCTCATCTTCAGCTTGTATTTCAGATGGATGTCAGAGGTGGCTATGAAGGTGTGGACATAGTCCACGTCACAGGCCATGGCGGCATCGATGTCCTTACGGGTGGATCGGGCCAGCCCGCAAATCCGGGCGTCCAGCCTCAGGGCGGCGATGCTTCTCACCGCCTCCTGCTCCCCCTCGCTGATGGTGGGGAATCCAGCCTCGATAACATGCACGCCCAGCTCGTCCAAGGCCTCCGCTATGCGCACCTTGTCCTCCATGGATAGGGCGATGCCAGGTGTCTGCTCCCCGTCCCTGAGCGTGGTATCGAAGATCCTGACCTCGGATACCGCGGTGTCACGGAGGGCGAGCTGGTTGAACTGACTGATGTATATCATGTCCCTTTTGCTGCCCAGGGCGTTTCCACTACTGGCTTGTGTCGTTTTCAAAAAACCACCTCAAACCATTCGGAGCGCTTCCACTACGCTATCATAGAACTAGAATGACTTCGGTCTCTATGGCGTCGCGGTACATTAGCTACCTCGAATGGTCGGCGATTAATAAATCACTGCATATTTAAGAGTTGAGTCTCGACCCGCCTTGCGCCTCAAGATCTCAGACGCCGGTACGGTCGCCCCAGATGATCTTGTGCAGCTGTGGAAGCACCCGCACCTCCATACCGGTGGCCAGGACCTCCTCCGCCAAGGGTTCCAGGTCCATGCCTCCCACCGGGGAAAGGACCACGTTGCAGACGATGTCGTGGTGCCGCAGCACGTCCACGGCATAGCTGAGGTCGTAATCGTCGGCGATGATGAACTTCAGCTGGTCCTTCTCCCTCAGGACGGAGAGGTTATCCAGACGCATGCGGTGCTCCATGCCGGACATAGGGCATTTGATGTCCATGCTCACCAGGAGCTGTGGGTGATGGGGGAGCTTGGAGATGTCCAAGGACCCGTTGGTCTCCAGGGTGACGTGCTTGTCGGAGTCTAGGAGCAGCTGCATCAAGGGCACCGCGTCCTCCTGTAGCAACGGCTCGCCGCCGGTGAGGCAGACGTGACGGGTGGGCCCGATACGGGAGACAATCTCCTCCAATGACAGCTCGTCCCCGCCCTCACGGCTGTAGGGGGTGTCGCACCAGGAGCAGGACAGGTTGCAGCCCACGGTGCGGACGAAGACCGTGGGCATGCCTATCATCACCCCTTCCCCTTGCAGGGAGCGGAAGATCTCGCACACCCTCATGACCACACCTCATAGGGCACTGGGTCCTCCACCCCGGCCTCCTGGAAACCCTTGAGACGCAGACGGCAGGAGTCGCATCGGCCGCAGGCCTTCTCCCCACCGGCATAGCAGGACCAGGTCAGATGCAGCGGCGCCTGCAGACGGGTGGCCTCGCGCACGATCTCCGCCTTGCTCCAAGAGAGTATGGGCGTCGCCACGGAGATGGGACGGCCGTTCACGCCGGACTTGGTCCCTTGCCGCAGCACCTCCTCGAAGGCTTGGAAGAACGAGGGTCGGCAGTCCGGGTATCCGGAGTAGTCCACGGCGTTGGCGCCGATGTAGATGCGATCCGCTCCGATGGACTCACAGAGGCCGGCGGCCACGCTGAGCATGATTAGGTTCCGCGCCGGCACGTAGGTAGACGGTATCTCGTCCGCCATCCGTCCCGTCTCCCGTTCCGTGGGGATATCCTGGTCCCAACGGGTGAGGGAGGAATCGAACATGCCCAGGTCGAGCGTGGTCACCACATGCTCCACGCCATAGTGCGCCGCCACCGCCCGGGCTGAGTCCAGCTCCCGGCCGTGCCTCTGGCCGTAGACGAAGCTCAGGGCGGTGACGCTGTCTGCGGCCTCCAGGGCCATTGCCAGCACGGTGGTGGAGTCCAGCCCCCCCGAGAGCAGCGCCACGGCCCGGCTCATTCCCGCAACCTCCGAGTGGCCCAGGCCGTCTGCCCCCTCTCCTCGTCCAGACCTATGGACACCGAACACACCCCGGCCGGGAAGCTCACGCGGTCCAGAAGACGGGAGAGCATCATCTGTGACATCTCCTCGGCAGTGGTGTTCTCCAGCTCCATGAGGCAGACGTCCTCCCGAGGGAAGACGTAGCTCTTGCCGCGGGACAGCACCCGGACGCTGGTATCGTCCTGCACCATCTCCAATTCCCGGGAGAGGGAGGGCAGGAGGACACGGTGGTCCAACTCTTCCACCATGGCCCGCAGGGCCTTCTTCAGGACCATGAAGTCCATGACCATCCCATTGGGGTCGATGTCACCCTCCACCGCCATGCGGATGATATACGAATGACCGTGCAAACGGCCACACTTCTCATGGCCAGGTATGAAATGGCACGACGAGAACCTGATCCCGGAGTGCGCTCCGTCCACTTCTATCTTCATTTTCCTACCTCCTTCACCAGCCGCAGGGCCAACGCTATGGAGTCCCGGAAATCCGTCTTCGCCCGCGAGGTGTCCACGAACACCTTGCCCAGGTTCAGCACCGGGGCTCCAAGGGCCTTGCAGCCACCCACGAAGTGCAGGGCGCGGAATATGATATTCCCGCTCATGCCGTCCGGAGCGATGATCATGTTCGCCTCCCGCACCGCCGATTCCAGCAGGATCTCGGCGTGATAGGCGTCGTAGCCCTCCTCTCGGAGCTTGTCCACCAACAACAGGGCGTCATCGATGCTACGGTCCACCACGACGTTGCGACCCTTGTCGCCGCTGCGCCCACCGGACATCACCGCCACCCGCGGCTCCACGCCCAGGTGGCGCATCATGACCGACCCGGAACGTACAAGCTCCTGCTTCTCCTCCACCGTCCAGCCCTCATCAATGCCCACTGAGGCCAGGAAGAAGACCTCCCCCTCGCGGGACTCCATGATTACCATGCGCATCAGGGACGGCAGCTGGAAGCGCTCCTTCAGGGCGGCCATGGAAACCGAGGCGGGCAGGGTGCCACGGATGGCAGCATCGATTTCGCCGCCGTGCAGGGCGTCCACCATCTCCACCGGGTCATGGTATATGCTCACATCCGCCCCGGATGCGGCCACGCTGCGCTCCACGTTGCCGGAGCCATCCCCGGAACCGATGCCGATGCGCACCCCCAGGAAGGATGGGCCAGATAGCAGGTCTTCCACATGGAGCATGTCTAACAGATATTAAGCAGGTTATTTCTATCTTTGCTGAGCCGGGGATATGGCATCGAAACGGTAGGAGCCCCACTGCTCCTTGCCCAGGACGATGTCCAGCTCCGGCAGCGTGAGCATGGGACGACGGTAAAGGACCTGATCGTCCAAGGCGATGCGGGGACAAGCGGTGTTCACATAGGCGTCCACGGGGTAATGCATCAGGCGGTCGGGGGACACCTCCTCTATCACCAGCATCATGGCCTCCTTCCCGGCCGCCCGGATGTCCCGCAGCGCCTGCTCCGCCATCGGGAACCGGTCCTGACCCCGTTTGCTGGAGACGATGACCAGGAAGCTACGGGCATCCATGGCGGACTGTATGGAGGCGAAGCGGCGGCGGAGGATGCGCTCCTTCTTGTCCTCCAGGGTGCGTAGGGAGCCATCCAGGGGGTTGAGCACCAAGACCGGCCTGTCCGTCCCCAGGGACACCGCCAGGGGATGGAAGTCGCCCTCACCGATGAACAGGAAGCCGTCCACAGAGGCCTCTACACTCTCCGCGGCGCTGCGGTTGCAGCCCAGCACTTGGCCGGGATGGGCGATGCGTCCGTCACCTTCCCCGATGAACACCTGTCTGCCATGGCGGACAAGAAAATCCTCCGCCTGCAGTAGCATGGGAAGGTACTGCACCGTGGCCAGGAGGCCCACCCTATCCCCCAGGAGACGCAATGCGGGGAGGAGCATGTCGCCGATGTCGCCCTGGTGGAAGACCTCTACGAACAGCACGTCCTCGCTGGCCTGCAGGGAGGGCATGGCGGAATGGCCGAAATGCACCAAGGCCTCGGCATAGTCTTCGAAGCTACGGGAGAGGTCGCAGGCCCCATAACAGGGATCGCCAAGAACAATGAACTCCGCCCCCGTGTCATGAGCGAGCTCGCTCGCGACACGGGAGGCGTGGGACTTCAGGCCCTCTGGCATCTGGAGAGCCACGGTACGGTATCCTCGGGAGAGGACCCATCCCTTGACTTCATCCAGCCTCAGGTCGAACATCTTCAGGACACGAGTTCCTTGCCCTTCTCCACCTCGATGTAGCAGGTGGAGCCGATCTTCATGGAGGCCCTCCACAGAGCGTCCTTGGCCAGGGCGAAGCCGGCCGGGTGGCAGCGGATGGTGAGGACGGTCTGGTTCCTCTCCATGCGAGCCGCCATGCCCACGTTCTTCCCGAAGGAGTTGCGCATGCCGCTGGACACACGGTCCGCACCGGCACCGGTGGCGAGCTTGTTCTCCCGCAGGACGTTGTGAGGGTAAGGCTTGACCTTGAGGTGGTAATTGGCCACGCCCACGCGCTTGTTCATGACCTTGTTGGCGGCGATACGGGCCGCCTCCAAGGAGGTGTGCCTGATCTGCACACGGTCGGTGACCTTGAGGGAAACGGAGACGGGAAATTCATCCCTGGTGTTACCCATGTCGAACTGGTTGATCCTCGGGTTGGGTATTCCGCCCATGTATTTCTTCCGGGTAAAGGCCTGCCCCGTGATTCGCCTGTACATAACTGCGGGCTTTCGTGCCATGATATCACCTGTTGAACGTAAACCAAAGAGCCACAATCATCGATTGTATTTAAGCACTATGCTGGCCTGTGGCTGTATTGGCCATCTTTGGGGATTTGCCGAGAGCATATAAACATTTCCCATCCCCGCCTTCCGAGACCCGCCCCGGACATCCGCATCGACGACGCTCCAGACCGAATCACAGGAAAGATATATATCGGAGTCCCATCTGATGAAACGAAGGAGCGAGTGCATGGCCAAGAAAAGGGTCTCCAAGCAACGGGTGAGGGAGATTGCCGAACTCCGCATGCAGAGGCTGGCGGAGATGGCCGTCCTGCAGGTGCGGGAGGGCAACCAGGAAAGGGCCAGACGCTACGTCCATATCGCCCGGCGCATAGGGATGAAGACCCGCACCCCCATGCCCGAGGGTTTCCGTTACTGCAAGGGCTGCCAGCAGCCCATGGTGCCGGGTCTCAACAGCCGGGTGAGGTTGAAGAAGGGAAGGATCCTCATTCATTGCATGGTCTGCGACAGATGCATCCGGGTGCGGTATTGAGTGGAAGTGATTAACATGACAGAGAAACAGGGCATTAAGGAGATCATGCGCCGCGCCGCGGACATCAAGCCCACGGTCCATGTGGGCAAGGAAGGGCTCTCCGAGGCCATCGCCTTGGAGCTGAAGGACCAGATCAAACGCAACAAGGTGGTGAAGGTGCGGGTGCTCAGCAGCTCCGCTTTAGGGGCTTCCGAGGTGGCCGAGCAGCTGGCCCAGTCTACGGACTCCGTGTTGGTGGACGTGCGAGGCTCTAACGCCGTGTTCTGCGAGCGCCGGGAATACCGCAACCTCTCCCAGAAGAAGAACCTCTAGGTGATAATTTGCTAGATGCCAACATGATCCGGGACAACGTGGAGTCGGTGCGCAAGTCACTGACCGACCGGAACTACAGCCTGTCGATATTGAACGACTTCCTGGAGGCCGATGTCGCCTGGAGGTCTCTAGTGGACGAGGGCAACCACCTCAAGCACCTGCGCAACAGGGTCTCCCACGAGATCACCAAACTCTCCGGGGAGGAGAAGCAGGCCCGCATCGAGGAGATGAAGGATGTGGCATACCGTATCAAGAGCATAGACGAGCAGGCATCGGCGCTGAGCCAGAAGCGGGACGACTGCCTCCTGAACTTCCCAAACATCCCTCATTCCAGCGTCCCCGTGGGCAAGGACGAGAGTGACAACATCGTCATCCGCCATTGGGGAGAGCCGAAGCGCTTCGACTTCCAGCCCAAGCAGCACTTCGAGATCGGCGAGGGTCTGGACATCATCGACTTCGTGCGCGGTGCCAAGGTGGCCGGTGGTGGCTTCTACGTCCTCAAAGGCGATGGAGCCAGATTGGAGAGGGCTTT
>JBFWLS010000032.1:0-6804 GCA_050251995.1 Candidatus Methanomethylophilaceae archaeon | reverse complement strand
TGTGACCAGCGATCACCAGGTTGTTGGTGTTCTTCCTGGCCTCCTCGATGTGGCTCTCCGGGAAATGCATGCCCACCGCGGTGCCCACGCCGGCATCGGCCATCTTCTCGTAGATCTCCTTGGGGCCGGAGGTGCCGCCGGTCATCTTGAACACGATCTTCCCCGCCCGGCCGTTCTTCTTGCCCACGATGATGGTGGGAGGGGAGTTGCAGGCCGAGGCCTTGCGGTACTCCGGCACCTGCATGAGGATCTCGGTCACATCCTCCAGGCGCTTGGCGGGTTTCTCATCGAAGAGGCGTTCCAGATAGTCCTGCACCATGTTGTCGCAGGGCGAGTGCAGGTTCGCCAATGACAGGCCCAGCAGACGGCATGCGTCCACGGTCTGGTTGAAGTTTGATGCCATGACGGCCCGGAAGACCTCCTCGATGCGTTTGGACATCAGGCCCTCGGCCACGTTGATGGGGATGCCCATGGCGTGGTACATGTCCTCCTGCATGTACATGACGTCCGGGAAAGGGTTCTTGGAAAGTCCGAGAGGATGGTGTCCGATGAGGGCGCCGATCCTGCCGCCCTTCTGGTTCAGACGGTCTGCCAGCAGGGCCTCGCCCGTGCCCATGTCTATGCCCCAGAGAACGGCCTCGAGCTCCTGTTCCGGGTCGCCGATGCTGATGCGGGAGTCGCCATAGGGGTTCCAGAGACGCTCCTGGTCGAAGATCTCCTTCATGGATTCGTCAGCCTTCTCCAACTCCTCCGCCGCTTTCTTCAATATGGCCTCAACGTCCTCGCGTTCCCGGGGGTCCTTGGACATGCCCATCTCCACAGCCATACGGTAAGCGTCAATGAATTTCATCTGTCACAATAGATGTTCCAATCGATAATAAGCTTACTGTGTCACCCGGTGGCCAATTACGGCGAGGCAGGCAAAAGTATTTTTTATAGCATCGGGCTCATGAGGAATGGTTTGGCATGAAGGAGATTTGGACAGAGAGGTACCGGCCCAAGAACCTGGATGAGGTGGTTGGCCAGAAGCACGTAACGGAGCGTTTGAAATCCTATGTGCGTTCCGAGAACATGCCCCATCTGCTCTTCACTGGCCCCGCCGGCACCGGCAAGACCACCTGCGCCTTGGCCTTGGTGCGGGAGATGTTCGGAGAGGAGTGGAAAGGTAATTTCATCGAGCTAAACGCCTCGGACGAGAGAGGCATAGACGTGGTGAGGGGCAAGATCAAGGAGTTCGCCCGCACCTCACCCCTGGGCGGGTCCCAGTTCAAAGTCATCTTCATGGACGAGGCGGACGCTTTGACGCCGGAGGCGCAGGCCGCCCTGCGCCGCACAATGGAGAAGTTCTCCAAGATATGCCGTTTCGTCCTCTCCTGCAACTACGCCTCCAAGATCATAGACCCCATCCAATCCCGTTGCGCCGTGTTCCGCTTCAGCCCGCTGACGGCGGAGGACGTGCACTCCTACCTGAGATATATCGTACAGGAGGAGAATGTCGTCATCACGGACGAGGCCATTGACGCCCTGGTGCACGTGGCCCGTGGCGACATGCGCCGGGCCATCAACTCCCTGCAGGTAGCGGCCTCCATGGAGGTGCCCATCGACATGGACATCATCTACCAGACCACCGGCATGGCCCGCCCGGAGCAGGTCAAGTCCATGCTGGAGACCGCCCTGGCCGGGGACTTCGTCCAAGCCCGGGACATGCTGGACGAGATAATGATAAGCTACGGCCTCTCTGGACAGGACATCATCAAGCAGATCCACCGCACCTTCTTCGAGCTCAGCATCAGCGACGGGGAGAAGGTGAGGCTCATAGACCGCACCGGGGAGGTGGAGTTCCGTATGATAGAGGGCAGCAACGAGAGGATTCAACTGGAGGCGCTGCTGGCGTATCTGGTCATGATGGGTGGTTCTAAGCGCTGAGCTTTGCCAATCTATAAATAACACGTCAATATTGAGAGGCTGGGGAAAATCATATGGCACGTTTCAAAGAGGCGGAGGAGAGGCTGCTCAACAAGAGCGTTTGTATGAGCTGTTACGCCACCAACGCTCCCAAGGCCACCAACTGTCGCAAGTGCGGATATTCCAAACTTCGGGCAAAGGCCAAGGAAAGCAGGAAGGCTTAGGCATCCTCCCGGAAAACCATGGCCATTAGGCCATCCAACAATTTTTCAATCTCCATGAAGGATCAGCGTGCGGCTCGCTCCTGGCCAGGGACGGAGCTCGTTTAATTAATATACCTGAAGGCAATTCACAAAGACCGGCAGGCAACTGTCGATGCAACGAATAGACCTGGGGGAGGCAACTACAGAATGAAGGTTCTGATAGTAGATGACAACATAGCCATCCAAGAGATAGTATCAGAGATATTGTCCGCGGAGAGCTACGAGACGCTGGCCGTGGGCAACGCCAAGGATGCTCTGGACTATGTGCGATCCTTCCGACCAGACCTCATTCTCCTGGACATCAACCTCCCGGACATGGACGGCTGGTCCATCCTTAGGAGGCTGAAGGAGGACGGTCTGACCACCAACCTCAAGGTCATCATGTTCACCGCCGACATCGACATCGGCAGCGATATCTTCGGCCTGCAGGACGTGGTCAGCGGCTACATACGCAAACCCTTCAAAGGGGTGGAGCTCATTGAGAAGATCCAGGGAGTGATGGGACAACATGTGGCCGACAGGTCCAAGGGCAAGTTCTCTCTCAAAGGCCTCTTCGCCAAGAAGGAGGGTACCGCCCCCAATGGATTGGAGAAGACCCTGCGCTTGGAGGAGGGCAAGGCCTACATCTTCCAGGAGAAGAAGCCTCAAGCTATCTTCGATGCCGCTGCCATGTATGTGGCCAGAGGCAGCCCCGTCCTTATTATCACCGGGGACCATCCCAAGAACATCCGTGAGCGCTGGAAACTGGAGGAGACGCCGATCATATGGCTCACCACCCGTTCCGGCAAGGCGTTCGTGGACCCTTCCAAGTTGGGCTCCCTGACTTCGGTCATAACGGAGTTCATGGAGCACTCCAAGAAGGCCATCATCGTTCTTGAGGGCCTTCCGTTGCTCATTCTCAACAACGATTTCAACCAGGTCCTGAAGATGATCCACCAGATAATGGACATGCTGGTGGAGGGCCAGTCGGTGCTCCTTCTCTCCTTGGACCCACGGCTGATGGAGGAGAAGGACCTGGCTCTACTTGAGCGGAACATGGAGACCAAGAAGATAGAGGAGTGATCCTCAACCACGAGGCGTTTCCCATGAAGATCGAAAATGTCTGGGCCCGGGAGGTATTGGACTCCCGGGGCAATCCTACCGTGGAGGCGGAGATCCGCATCGGCGGTCACAAGATAACAGCCATCGCCCCTTCTGGGGCGTCTACAGGTACATTCGAGGCCTTGGAGCTCCGTGACGGTGGCAGCCGCTATGGTGGCAAGGGCGTACAGATGGCGGTGGAGAACATCCGGCGCGAGATCGACAAGGCCTTGAGAGGCATGGACCCCTGTGACCAGCAATCCATCGACCGGGCCATGATCGAGTTGGATGGGACGGGGAACAAGTCCCGTCTGGGCGCTAACGCCATAACCGCCGTCTCCTTGGCGGCTGCCAGGGCCGGGGCCATGGTGGAGAACGTGCCGCTTTACGAGCACATCGGCCAGGACGGGGTCACCCTCCCGGTGCCCATGTTCAACATCATCAACGGCGGCAAGCACGCCGGGGGGCGTCTGGCCATCCAAGAGTTCATGGTGATACCCGCGGGTGCGCCCTCCTTCACGGAGTGCCTGCGCATGTCGGCAGAGGTCTACATGTCCCTGAAGGCCCTTCTGAAGAAGAAGTACGGCGCATCTGCCATCAACATCGGTGACGAGGGAGGATTCGCCCCCTCCCTGGACACCTCTTCTGAGGCCATGGATGTAATCATCCAAGCCGTGGAGGAGGCCGGATACGCCATGGGCAAGGAGGTCGGTCTGGCTTTGGACGCTGCCTCCAGCGAGTTCTTCCAGGATGGCCGCTACCATCTGGACAACAAGTCCTTGGACGAGGGCGAGCTCATAGACCATTACACGCAGATGGTGGACAGCTATCCGCTCCTGAGCATCGAGGACCCCTTCCAGGAGGAGGCCTTCGCGGCCACGGCGGAGATGACCCGCAAGCTGGGTTCCCGCTTGCAGATAGTGGGCGACGACATCTTCGTCACCAACACCAGACGGCTATCCAAGGGCATCGAAATGGGGGCGGCCAACGCCCTGCTGCTGAAGGTGAACCAGATCGGCACCGTCACCGAATCCCAGGAGGCGGCGCAGATGAGTTTCTTGGCCGGCTACAATGTGGTGGTGTCGCACCGTTCCGGGGAGTCCGAGGACAGCACCATCGCCGACCTGGCGGTGGGGTGGGGTTCCGGGCAGATCAAGACCGGGGCGCCGGCGAGAGGGGAGAGGACAGCCAAGTACAACCGGCTCCTGCGCATCGAGGAGGAGCTGGGGTCGAAAGCCAGGTTCCCTGGCTTCCAGCCCTTCCGCCGCTGACCATAATCTTAATCTCGGAAGGGCATACACCCTGCATGAGATGGACGGTCCTGGTCGTGGACATGATAGAGGAGTTCGTCACCGGAAGGTTGGGAGACCCACGGATGCTGGATATCATCCCGCCCACACGCAGTCTCTTGGACCGGGCCCGGGAGGCGGGCGTGCCTGTGGTGTACGTGCGCGACTGCCATCGTTCCGGAGATCCGGAATTGGAGATCTGGGGCGAGCATGCCATGGAGGGGTCTGACCATTGCGCCTTCGTGCCGGAGCTGGAACCCCTGGCGGGAGAGGCGGTCTTCGAGAAGTCCGTGTACTCCGCCTTCTTCGGTACTGGGCTGGACGACTACCTGGATGCCATAGAGCCGGACACCCTGATCCTCACCGGGCAGCTCACTGAGGTGTGCATACGCCACACCGTGGCCGATGCATTCTACCGTGGCTACCGTACCATCGTTCCCAGCGACTGCGTGCAGACCATGAACGATGCGCTACAGAACAGTGCCTTGCAGGAGATGACGGCCCTATACGGTACGCAGATAGTGTCTTCCTCCGAGGTGGTCTTCTGAAGGACCTGTTCCTGGCCGATGCGGACGACATCCGCTCCGGCCGCACCATGGATGTCTATTTCCACCGTGCCAGGCAGGTGCTGGAGAGCCAAGGACTGGAAGGCGTCCCGGTGAAAGGCGAGTTCACCGTTAGCTCCCTGCCCGAGGGTTGGCCCTGGGCGGTGCTCTGCGGCACGGAGGAGGTTTTGCGGCTCCTGGAAGGACTGCCGGTGGACCTCTACGGCTTGCCGGAGGGCACGGTGTTCCAACCCCGTGCCGCCAACGGTGCCCGGGTGCCCATCATGAGCATCCATGGACGCTACGTTGATTTCGGGGAGATGGAGACCTCCATATTGGGCATGCTATGCCATCCCAGCGGTGTGGCCACCCGTTCCGCCCGCTGCAAGCAGGCGGCGGAGGGAAAGCCCCTGCTCTCTTTCGGCAACCGCCGTATGCATCCGGCGATCAGCCCCATGCTGGACCGCTCCTCCTACCTCGGGGGATGCGATGACGTGGCTTCTCCCCGAGGGGCGGAGCTCATCGGCAAGCAGCCAGTAGGCACGGTGCCGCATGCTTTGATGCTCCTCATGGGCAGTGACGAGGCTGCCCTGAAGGCATTCGATGCCGTCATGCCTCCTTCCGTGCCCCGCATCATGCTGGTGGATACCTATGACGACGAGAAGGGTGGTGCCTTGAAGGCCTGCCATACCCTACCAGGCTTGCATGGCATTCGTCTGGACACCCCCAGATCCAGACGCGGGTCGTTCCGACAAATCGTGCAGGAGCTGCGTTGGGAGATGGACATGCAAGGATTCCAGGACGTCAAGATAATCGTCTCCGGTGGTCTGGACGAGCGGCAGATCGAGGATCTGGCCGGCTGTGGTGTGGACAGCTTCGCCGTGGGGACATCCATCAGTAACGCTCCCACGTTGGATTTCTCCCTGGACCTGGTGGAGGTGAATGGGCGCCCATTGTCCAAAAGGGGCAAGTTCAGTGGTCGCAAGCATCCCTACCGTTGCCCCCGCTGTCTCAGATGGCAGGTGTCGCTGCTCCCGGACGAGAAGATAGAATGCAGCTGCGGTGCCGCCATGGAGATGATGGAGGTGCAGCTGCTCGAAGGCGGCAAGAGATGTGCACCGGCCAGAAGTGCCGCGGAGATACGTGATGGTGTCCTGAGGCAACTGCGCATCCTTAACGATATTTAATCCGGATAATCAGAGCTTTCCTGGGTAATATTAAATATCCCACGGCGAACGCAGAAGCGTTAACGGCGTCAACAATCTGGCTATCATCATCGCAGACGTCCTATGGGCCGGGATTCTACCGTTAACGGGGGTTTCAGTATCATCCACAGTATTTAAAGGACGATACGGCGTTCGTTCTGTTATCGGAAGGGTTATATTGATTACAAAGATAGTGAGAGAATGCGGGGAACAGGAAGGAGGAAAACCGTCCTGAGGATTTCCCTTTCATCTCTGGGGGGAGATGCGGATTGGTTAGTGTCACAGGTATAGCGGTAGCTATGGATTCGGGGCGGGAAGCCCGGCGGCGGAGCGTTTACTGATGAGCTCCATGTCCGTCATGGGGCTGATGCCCCTGGAGGAGGTCACCAAGGTGTACTGCTCCTGTGGCCGCATAGTGGATTTGGACAAACGGGCCATCCATCTGAAGCAGAGGTTGGGGAAGGATGTGGAGTGCATGCGCTGTCGCAACAGCCGCATCTCCGCGGATATCGACCTT
>JBFWLS010000031.1:0-6807 GCA_050251995.1 Candidatus Methanomethylophilaceae archaeon | reverse complement strand
CGGTCGGTTATATGATTCCTGTATGTGACGTGCAGAGTCGTCGCCTCGATGCTGGCTTCAAGCTGACCAAGGTCGGTGTGACAAAAGTGAAGAAGCCCGTGAGGGTGAAGAGGAACGGAAGCGTGAATCTCATCAATGAGACCCTCACCTGCAGCATAGACATCTTCGTCGACCTGCCTTCGCAGCAGAAGGGCTCGCACCTGTCCCGCAACCTGGAGATCATCCGGGAGGTCGTGGATGACAGCGTGCGCAACCCCGTGCATGGCGTGGAGGCCCTGGCAGTGATAATGTGCCGTCAGCTCATGGACAAGCACGAGTACGCCAACTTCGGCGAGGTCTTCATCGTGGCCGACTATTTCCGTGAGGCGGCCACCCCCAATTGCCGCAGCACCCTGGAGTTCTACAAGCTCATCGGCAAGGCCACCGGTGAGCGCGGCCAAGGCATCCGGAAGACCGTGGGCGTGGAGGTCATCGGCATGACCGCCTGCCCCTGCGCCATGGAGACCGTCACCGACAACCTGCGACGAGAGGGCCGCTACCAGAACTCCGACGTCCCCACCATGTCCCACAACCAGCGCAACGTCTGCACCGTGCTCCTGGAGGTGGCTGAGGGAATCGAGATCGAGGCCAATGACCTCATCGACCTGGTGGAGGAATCTTTCTCCTCCCCCACTTACGAGATACTCAAGCGGGACGACGAGGCGGCGGTGGTCATGAACGCCCACAGCAACCCCAAGTTCGTGGAGGACGTGGTGCGAGACGTGCTGCGTAAGATCGTGCAGCGCTACCAGAGCCTGCCGGACGATTCCCTGCTCACGGTGCGCAGCGAGAGCGAGGAGTCCATCCACAAGCACAATGCCTTCGCGGAGAGGCACACCACTCTGGGCGACCTGAGAAAATGAGAGTCAGAGCCGTGGCGGTGGACATCGATGGCACCATAACCGACCGGGCCAAGAGGATACAGGCCCTGGGCATCGAGGCCCTCAGAGAGGTGGAGGACGCCGGCGTCCCGGTGATCCTGGCCACCGGCAACGTCCTTCCCGTGACCTTCGGGCTGGCCTCCTTCATAGGCACCAGCGGCCCGGTGGTGGCGGAGACCGGGGGCTTGGTTTCCTATCGTCGTCAGATTCATGTTATCGAAGACGGGGAGGAGCCCCGCCGCGCCTATGAGCACCTGTGCCAAAAGATGCAGGTGCAACGGCTTTTCACAGACAACTGGCGAGTATCTGAGGTGGCTCTGGTTCCGAATGTGGACCCCCTCGAGGTGGCTGCCATTCTGCGGGATTTCGATATCAAGGTAGAGGCCACTGGATTCGCCGTGCATCTGGTGGCCCCGGACCACAGCAAGATGAAAGGCCTGAGGAAGGCCGCTGAGCTCCTGGACATCCAGACCGATGAGATACTGGCCATCGGTGATTCCGACAACGATGTCAGCATGATATCCGGCTGCGGCATGGGCGTGGCCCTAGCCAACGCCTCACCAGCGGCCAAGGAGGCAGCCACCTATGTCACGGAGGCCGAGCACTCCGAAGGGGTGCGGGAAGCGTTGCAACGCTTCCAGGTCATTAGTTAGAATCAAAGGATGTAAGTGGTTTCTCAGAGCAGTTTCTTAGCCTCTTCCGGCTCCATCTCCAAGGCCTTGAGCATGAATAGCAAGGCCTTCTTGGCGTAAGGGGCGCGGGCGGCTGGGTCATCCATGATCTCCCCATAGCGGGCCAGGACGGCGTCGTAGTAGTCTACGGCGAACTCCGCCAGGTATCGGGAGGCATTGGACTCGTCCATCTCCGCCGCTTCGCTGTAGGCGGCCTCAGCCTCCTCAAACTTGCCGATGGAGATGCAGAACGAGCCGTATGAGCTGTAGTAGTCTGTGTTCTCGGGGTCCAGCTCCACGGCCTTCTTGTAGGCCTCCATGATGTCCTCGTCCGCAATCTTGGCCCCGAACATGCCAGAGGCCAGGTTCCCGGCCTCGGCGCGGTGGAACCAGGCATCGGCGCTGGAGGGATCCTCCTCTGTAGCCTTCTTGAACTTGCTGTAAGCCTTCTTGAAGTCGCCTTTCTCCATCTCCTTCAGGCCGTCTTTCATCGATTTTTCTGCATCTGCCATCGTTTATCGCCATAGCATACCGCAGGCGGAATAAAGATTTTCCCCTCTAGCGTTGCTGGTGTGGCAGATAGGTGAGGTTAAATAAGTCCACTCGATTAAACGGTCCATCCGGGTGATTTCAGATGGACAGGGAGACTGTGGTGAGGGTTGCCAAGGTGGCCCGCCTGACGCTCACGGAGGAGGAGTTGGAGTCGTTCCATGCGGACCTCGAGAAGGTCTTGGAATACTTCTCCGTGCTGGACGAGGCTCCAGGGAACGAGTCGTTCAATTTCAACCCCATACCGGTGGAGGACGTCCTTAGGGAAGATGAGGCGTACATGGAGCACGACCCTGCCGAGCTGCTGCGCCACATGCGCACCTATCATGATTACGTCAGGGGGCCTCTGCTCTGAGCGTGGACCAGACGACGTTGCGCTCCCTGGGCCGACTGAACGAGCGTTATAGCATGTTCTGCGCCATCCGGGAGGACTGGGACGACCTGGAAGCATTCGACTTCCACTTTTCCGCCAAGGACAACCTCACCACCACCGACTTCCAGACTCGGGCGGGCTCACGCATATTGGAAGGCTACCGTCCCCCCTTCGATGCCCATCCGGTGCAGGCGCTACGCCGTTCTGGGGGCCTGCTCATAGGAAAGACCAACATGGACGAGTTCGGCTTCGGAACCTTCTCCACCAACTCCGCCTTCGGCGTGCCAAGGAATCCCTTCGATCCGGACCGCTCTTGTGGCGGCTCCTCCGGGGGCGCGGCCTGCGCCGCCGCCGTCCTGGATGGGCACGTGGCTCTGGGGGTTTCCACCGGCGGCTCCATCTCCTGCCCCGCCTCCTTCTGCGGAGTCATGGGCCTCACACCCACCTATGGCCGGGTCTCGAGGTACGGGCTCCTGGATTACGGCAACTCCTTGGACAAGGTCGGCGTGCTCACCCGCCGCGCCGATGATATGGAGAAGTACATGCGATGCATATCTGGTCCTGACCCTCGCGACCCTACCTCCTGCGCCCAAACTCCTCTGCCGAAGGAGGGCCGCCACGTCCGCCGCGTGGCGGTGCCACGGGATGCCTTGGAAGGGGTCTCGGACGAGGTCGCGGAAGCATTCCAGGATGCCCTGGACATATTGCGAGACCAGCTCGGTTTGGAGATAGGGGCCGTGGACACCCCCTCCTTCCGCTTCGCCATGCCCTCCTACTATGTCCTGGGGACGTCCGAGGCCTCCACCAACCTGGCTCGTTATTGCGGCCTGCGCTACGGGGTGCAGAGCGAGGAGATCACGGAGCACTTCGACCGCTACTATTCCCGCATCCGTTCCGAAAACTTCGGCACCGAGGCCAAGCGCCGCATTCTCCTGGGCACCTTCGCCCGCATGGTGGGGTTCCGGGACCGCTACTACATGAAGGCGCTTCAGGTGCGGGAGAGCATCATCGAGGATTACCAGAGGGTGTTCCGGGAGCACGACCTGTTGCTCACTCCCGCCATGCCCTTCACCGCCCCTAGGTTCCAGGATATCGACGACATGGACATCCTGGAGGTCTACAAGGCCGACCATCTCACCATCCCACCCAACATATCCGGCATGCCCCATCTGTCCATGCCCTGCTCCTACAAGCACGGCCTGCCGGTGGGGATGCAACTCGCCGCCGATCATTGGCATGAGGATCTGCTCTTCGATGTGGCACGGAGGTGGGAGGAAGTCTTCACACCACGCTCCCCGGAGGTGGGGGCATGAGGATTGGTCTGGAGGTGCATGTGCAGCTGCCCACGCGGTCCAAGCTGTTCTGCTCTTGCCCCACTAGCGCCGAGGAGCCCAACACCTCTGTCTGCCCCACATGCCTTGGGATGCCCGGCTCCCGTCCTTCTTTGAACCGGGCGGCGGTGGAGATGGGGCTGGTCCTGGCCAAGATGTTGCATTGCCGCATACCGGAGCAGACCTGGTTCTCCCGCAAGACCTATTTCTACCCGGACCTGGCCAAGCATTTCCAGATCACCCAGTACGACGCCCCTGTGGGCGAGCATGGCGTCTTCCGCTCCCAGGGCAAGGACATCCGCATCCGACGGGTGCATCTGGAGGAGGACCCTGGCAAGATCAAGCGTGTGGGGCGTAGCGGCGAGGAGTCATCCCTCATAGATTACAACCGCAGTGGCATACCGCTGGTGGAGATTGTCACCGAGCCTGACCTCAGCAGCCCCGCCGAGGCACGGCAGTTCCTCAGCGACCTGCTCACGGAGATCCGGCATGTCATCGACCTCCCAGACGATGGGGAGCGTAGCGTGCGGGCAGACTGCAACCTATCTGTGGGCAAGGAGCGGGTAGAGGTGAAGAACGTCACTGGCCTCAAGAACGTGGAGAGGGCCTTGACCTTCGAAGCCGTGCGGCAGACCAAGCTCCTGCGTGTAGGCAAGAAGGTGGAGCGGGAGACCCGCCGATTCGATGAGGAGCGAAAGGTCACTCTGGCCGCCCGCAAGAAGGAGTTCGAGGAGGATTACGGCTACATCGGCGAACCGGACCTGGGCATCTTCAACATCGGCGACATGGCCCGGGCCCTGACCATCAAGGAGACGCCATTGCAGATGGCGGAGCGCCTGCAAAAGGAATACGGCCTCAACGCCCAGATGTCCCGGCAACTGGTGCAGACCTCCATGGAGCTGGCGGGTCTGTTCGAGCATATGGCGACGAGTATCCCGGTGTCCGATGTCATCCCCTGGATAACCGGTACCATCAGCTCCCTGTGGTCGGAGATGGGCGCATTGGACGAAGAAGCCCGAGAGGCCATGACCGCTTTGGTGGCTGCCTGCTCCCGCGGGGAGATCAACGACCAGGAATGCCAGCTCCGGCTCCGAGCCCTCATGACGGGAGAGGAGTACACCCAGCTGCAGAGCGGGGCGGAGGAGTTGGAGGACGTCATATCCGACTACCTCGACCGGAACCCCGGGGTCATGGAGGACTACCGCAAGAACGAGAAGTCCGCCAACCGGGTCATAGGGGAGGTCATGAAGGCCTCGGGTGGGAAGCACTCCTCCGCCCAGGTGGTGGAGATGGTGAGAAGGGCGATGGAGAGCCGACGCTGAGCCCTCACTCAATGTCTTCCAAGTCGTCCAGATCCAGGTCGTCGAAGGCCACGGACATTATCTGCAGCTCGCTGAGCTTCTCGTCTTCCACTTTGCGGGGGGAACCGTCCACCAGGGACTGGGCCTTCTTGTTCTTGGGGAAGGCTATGACCTCGCGGATGCTCTCCTTGCCCAGCAGTATGCTCACCATCCTGTCCACCCCCAGGGCGATCCCGCCGTGCGGCGGGGCCCCGTAGGAAAGGGCCTCCAGGAAGAAGCCGAAATCCTCCTCCATCTTCTCCTCTGACATGCCCAGGAGCTGGAAGATGCGTCTCTGCACCTCCGGGTCGTGGTTCCTAAGGGACCCACTTCCCAGCTCCACGCCGTTCAGAACCAGGTCGTAGGACTCGCCGCCGAGATCGGGGGAGTCCAAATCGCCACAGGGGCGGACGAAGGGATGGTGGAAAGCGTCCAGACGTCCGGTGACCTCGTCCTTCTCGAACATGGGGCAGTCCACCAGCCATAGGAAATGGAAGCTACCTTCTGGGATAAGCTCCAGATCCTCCGCAAGCTTCTGCCTCAGCAGGCCACCGGCTTCCAGGACGCGGCGCTTGGGGCCGGCCAGGAACAGCAACAGGTCTCCCTCTTCTGCCTGCATGGACTGTCGCAGGCTGGAGATGACCTCGGGAGTGAAGTACTTCACGATGTTGCTGTCCAGACCGTCAGTGGTGGCCCGCATCCAGGTCATACCGCCCATGCCCTGCTTTTTGGCCCAGGCGATGAGGCGGTCGATCTCGTTGCGTCCGATACCATCGCTGCCGGCGAGGTCAGCCTTTACATTCACACCGATGATCACGCCGTTCTTGGACAGTATCCTTTGAAAGATCTCGTACGGGGCATCCCGCACAATCTCCGTGACTTCCACCAACGGCAGGCCGAATCGCAGATCCGGCTTGTCGGTGCCGTAGCGGCTCATGGCCTCGGTGAAGGATATATGCGGGAATGGGGTCTGTAGCTTCAGGCCGTATAGCCCCTCCCAGATATAGGCCATCATGCCCTCGATGATGGCGATGACATCCTGGCGATCCACGAAGGACATCTCCAGGTCCAACTGGGTGAACTCCGGCTGTCGGTCGGCACGGGAGTCCTCGTCCCGGAAGCAGCGAGCCAGCTGATAGTAACGGTCCAAGCCTCCCACCATGAGCATCTGCTTGAACAGCTGTGGTGACTGCGGCAGGGCGTAGAAGCTTCCCGGGTGGACACGGGAGGGCACCAGGAAGTCCCTCGCCCCCTCTGGGGTGCTTCGGCAGAGCATAGGGGTCTCCACCTCCACGAAGCCGCACTCCTCCAGATAGCGGCGGGCTAGGGATACAAAGCGATGACGGAAGCGCAACGCGGCGATCATCTCCGTGCGCCGCAGGTCCAGGTAGCGGTAGCGCAGGCGCATATCCTCCCCGGGTAGGAGGAAGTCCTTCTGGTCGCCCAGCTCGAATGGCGGGGAACGGGAGGCGTTAAGGAGCTCGGCATCCGTTATGAGCACCTCCACCTGCCCGGTGACGTTACGAGGGTCCTCAGTGCCGGGGACCCTCTCTCGCACCAGCCCGTGAACCGAGATGACAGACTCCCGGCTGAAGGTATGCATGGTGCGTAGGAGCTCTTCCT
>JBFWLS010000030.1:0-7018 GCA_050251995.1 Candidatus Methanomethylophilaceae archaeon | reverse complement strand
TGGACCACAGAATGAGCTCCTCCGCCATGGTCGAGTGGTGCTCGGCGGTGGCAGAGGCGCAGTAGGCCAGCTCCAGGGCGAAGTCCCGGTCCGAGACCCCGTCCATGGCGTTCTCCGTGGGGCGAGTGAATCCCAGCAGGTCCGCCGTCATACGGCGGTCGATAGGATACGTGGTTCCAGCCAGGGCGGCCGAGCCCAGGGGGCATACGTTCAGACGCCTGTAGGCATCCAGGAAGCGGTCCGAGTCCCGCTGCAGGCGGAAGCAGTGACTCATGAGGTGGTAGGCCAAGGTCACCGGCTGGGCGTGCTGCATGTGCGTGAAGCCCGGCATCACGGTGTCCAGGTGCTCTTCGGCCTTGGAGATCAAGGCCCGCTGCAGCCCCTCCAGGGAGCGGAGTATGCCCAGGGTGGCATCACGCAGGTACATGCGGAAGTCCGTGGCCACTTGGTCGTTGCGGCTCCGTCCGGTGTGCAGGCGGCCGCCTGTGGGGCCCACCATCTCCGTGAGGCGGAACTCCACATTTGTGTGGATGTCCTCCAGTTTGTCGTCCAGCTTCAGCTGGCCATCCTCCAGCTCCTTCAGTATGTCTTGAAGGCCCTTGACGATCGCCGTGACTTCCGTCTCTGGGAGAATGCCGGTGGCTCCCAACATCTGTACGTGTGCCAGGGAACCCATGATATCGTAGTAGGCCATGCGTACATCCACGTCCAGGGAGGACGTGAAACCGAGGGTGGAATCGTCCAGGTCGCCATCGAAACGACCGGACCAAAGGGCTTTCTGCTCCATCTCTCACTCCTTCTTGTGCGCCCGGGACGCCGTACGGTATGGGAGCCCCCAGCAGTAGATGAACCCGATGGCGGAGTTGTGGTCGAAGGAGTCGCCCACGGCGTAGGTGGACAAGCCCTCATCGTACATGGAGTAGGGCGACTTGCGGCCTACCACCTTGGCGCTGCCCTTGTAGAGCTTGACGCGCACGGTGCCGGTGACCTGTACCTGGGTGTGGTCGACGAACTTCTGCAGGGACTCCATGAGCATGCCGAACCACAGGCCATCGTAGGTGAGCTCTGAGAAGCGCTTCTCCACGTCCTTCTTGAAGGCCAGCAGGTCCTTGGGCAGGGTGAGGAACTCCATGCTCTGGTGGGCGGCGGTGAGTACCACGGCGGCCGGGCACTCGTAGGTCTCACGGCTCTTGATTCCCACCAGACGGTCCTCGACGTGGTCTATACGGCCCACGCCGTGACGGCAGGCGATGTTGTGGACCTCCTTGATGAGTTCCACGCCGCCCATCTTCTTGCCGTTCAAGGCCACAGGCAAGCCGTCCTCGAAGTCGATCTCGATGTACTCTGGTTGGTCCGGGGCCTCCTGCGGGGATGTGGTCCATTCCCAGGCCTCCTCCGGGGGCTCCTCCCATGGGTCCTCCAGGATGCCGCACTCGCAGCTCCGCCCCCAGAGGTTCTCATCCGTGGAGAAGGGGCTCTCCTTCTTGACGCGGATAGGGATGTCCTTCTGGCGGGCGTACTCGATCTCGTCCTCCCGGGTCATGACCCACTCCCGCAGGGGGGCGATGATCCTGATGTCCGGATCCAGGGTGTTGATGCCCACATCGAAGCGCACCTGGTCGTTGCCCTTGCCGGTGCAGCCGTGGGCGATGTACTTGGCCCCTTCCTTCTTGGCGATCTCCACCAGCTTCTTGACGATGAGGGGGCGGGCGATGGCCGTGCTAAGAGGGTAGACGCCCTGGTACATGGCGTTGGCCTTTAGGGAGGGGAAAACGAAATCGTCCACGAACTCCTGCTGGGCGTCGATGTAGTAGGCGGCGATGGCGCCGATCTTCTTGGCCCGGGCGATGATGTCGTCGCTGCTGGGGGGCTGACCCACGTTGATGGCCACCGCCACCACGTCCAGGTCGTAGCGCTCCTGCAGCCAGCGGATGGCGACGGAGGTGTCCAGCCCTCCCGAATAGGCCAGGACTACTTTGTCTTTGTCAGAGTGAGTTTTCTGCATCTTAATCCATTTCGGATAAATTCCCATCATTATAAAGGATTGTGCCTGCACTCTTTGGGGCGCCGATGGGTGCCGGTGACTAGGACCATGTCCACCCTTCCTTCTGTTGATGCATCCTCCTCTAGAGAGCCTGTCCAGTATCGAGCCGGAAAAAACTGTGGTTCCGTTTCAAATGGCGCAATCCGTATCTTCAAGGACATCTTGGACATCTGTTGTCGCATTTCAGACAATAAGGTTTTTAACCGTATGTGATACGGTAGAAATCTCAAAATAGAACGTGGGTTGGCAGATGACTAAGAAAGCAGGCATTATCGGCGGCACTGGGTACACAGGCGGGGAGTTAGCCCGCATCCTGTGCACGCATCCGGGGATCGAGGTGGTAGCCATGACCTCTCGCCAGAGCGCGGGCAAGAAGGTGAGCAGGACGCACACCTATCTCGATGGCTACACGGAGCTGGATTTCGTGGAATCGATACCGGAAGGCACGGACCTGGACATGGTCTTCGTGGCCACACCTCACGGGGCCTCCATGCCGTACACGGCGGCGTACATGCGCACCGGTGTCAAGGTCATCGACCTCAGCGGCGACTACCGCCTGCGCCAACCCTCCGAATATCAGAAATGGTACGGAAAGGAGCACACGGACGCCGAGAACCTGGCCAACTCAGTCTATGGCATCCCGGAGCTGTTCCGGGACGACATCGCCAAGGCGCAGCTAGTGGCCAACCCGGGGTGCTACCCCACGGGCACGGTGCTAGCCATAGCCCCCCTGTTCAAGGAGGGTGTGGTGGACACAGACGTCATAGTGGACGCCAAGAGTGGCACCTCGGGCGCCGGTATGCTGCCCTCACCCCGCACCCATCATCCCCACTGCGGGGAGACCATTATCCCCTATGGGACGGGCACGCATCGCCACACCCCGGAGATGGAGATGGCGCTAGACATGATCTCGGGGAAGAAGAGCAAGGTGCTCTTCTCCCCTCATATGCTGCCCATAGTGCGTGGGATACTCTCATCCTGCTATATGGGTCTTGAGAAGGACCTCAGCGAGGAGGAGATGGTCAAGATGTATGACAAGATGTACGGTAAGGAGCGCTTCGTCCATGTGGTGGAGGAGCCCTCCATCCGCGCGGTGGTGTGCTCCAACCATTGCCAGGTGGCAGTGAAACGCGTGGGCGACCGGGCAGTGGCCTTTGGGGCAATCGACAACCTGGTTAAAGGGGCCTCAGGACAGGCGGTGCAGTGCGCCAACCTCATGCTGGGGCTGAAAGAAGAAGCCGGTCTGGACACGCCGGGCATGGGGGTCTGAGGATGGAACGCATCGATGGCGGCATCACCACCCCGCAGGGATTCCTGGCCGCAGGCGTGCACAGCGGTGTGAAGTACCGTTCCCTGGACCTGGGCATGATCTACTCCGAGGTCAGCGCCATGGCCTTCATCGGCTACACCACCAACAAGGTCAAGGCGGCACCAGTGCAGGTGATGATGGAGGAGAACCCGCGGACGTTGCGGGCCTTCGTCATCAACAGCGGCAACGCCAACGCCCTCACCGGCAAGCGCGGCTACGAGGATGCCAAGACCATGAAGTCCCAGGCCGCCAAGGCCCTGGAAGTGGAACCGGAGGAAGTGGGCGTGATATCCACGGGCCTCATCGGCCGTTTCCTGGACATGCCCAAGATCATCTACGGAATCGACAAGGCCAGCCGTGAGCTGGAACATGGGCGGGAGGCGGACCAGACCGCAGCGGAGGCCATCATCACCACCGATACTGGCATCAAGGAGGTGGCCTACCGGGTCAAACTCTCCGACGGCTCGCACATCATGATCGGTGGCATGGCCAAAGGCAGCGGTATGATCGCTCCACATCTCAAGGTCCTGAACGGCACCACCCTCAGTTTCATCACCACCGATGCCGTGCTCAGCCCCGGCTTCGATGCCGTGTGGCAAGAGATCCTCAACGACAGCCTGAACATGATCAGTGTGGACGGGGATCAGTCCACTAATGACATGTCCGTGCTCCTGGCCAATGGCATGGCCGGTGGCGACTACGCCGACGAGGACCCCATGTTCCTGGAGGCCCTGCGGGAGGCCCTGCGGGAGCTGGCCCGCAGCATCGCCCTGGATGGCGAGGGGGCCACCAAGCTTATAGAGATCTCCGTGAACCAGGCCAAGACCAAGTCGGACGCCCGCTCTGCCGTGCTGAGCATCCTCAACTCGCTACTGGTGAAGACCGCCATCTATGGCTCCGACCCCAATTACGGGCGTATCATGATGGCTCTGGGCAACAGTGACTGCGAGTTCCAGGTGGAGGACGTGCACCTGACCATCAAGGGCGGGGATCTGGAGATACCAATCTTGGAGGGCGGGGCGCCGGTCTTCGAGGACCAACGCTCCGTGGAGGTGGTCCGCATGGCCATGGAGAACGAGTTGGTACAGATCGTCGTGGACCTCGGCGCCGGTGAGGAGTCCGCCACCGGCTGGGGCTGCGACCTCAGCTACGACTACGTGCGCATCAACGCCGAGTACACCACATAGAGGGTTGCGCATGAGCCAGCATCCATCATCGGAGCGGATTTATCTGATCAAGTTCGGCGGCAACGCCATGGGCGGCCCGGAGGACTTGAAGCGTCTGGCGGCGGACCTCCTGCCGCTGCTGCGTCAAGGACGCCACGTGGTAGTGGTGCACGGTGGCGGCCCGGAGATCACCCGGGCCATGGAGGCCAAGGGCCTGCAGGCCCGCAAGGTTGACGGTATCCGGGTGACGGACGATGCCGCCCTGCAGGTGGCGGAGGAGGTCCTCCAAAGCATCAACGAGGGTGTGGTGAAGACCTTCCAGTCCATGGGCATTGACGCCGTGGGCATGGCCGGTCACTCCCAAGGGTTGGTGAGCTGCGTGAAGAAGGCGCCCCTGCCGTGCCGTGACGCCGCCGACAACTTGGAGATGGTGGACCTGGTCAACGTGGGCGAGGTGGACCAGGTGAACGTCCCTGCCATACGCTCGCTGCTGCAGCAGGGGAAGGTGCCGGTCATCTACCCCATCTGCGCCACCGGGGACGGCAGAAGGATGAATGTGAACGCCGACACCTTGGCCTACAGCACGGCGGCGGCATTGGGTTGTGAGGAGATGATACTAATCACCGACGTGCCGGGGATACTCCTGGATGTCAAGGACCCCTCTTCCCTGTTGACGCAGGCCAGCAAGGCCGAGGTGGAGCGCCTGATCGATGAGGGCGTCATCCGCGACGGGATGATACCCAAGGTTGAAGGCTGCCTCAAGGCCTTGCAGGCCGGGGTGCGCTCCACGCGCATGGTGAACGGGAAAGACCCCCAGTCCATACTGGGGGATGTGATCCACGGGGCCCAGAAGGGCACCCGTGTCTATATGCAGTGATCGATATGAATCTAGAACAGATCGAGGAGAAGGGTTCCAAGAACCTCTTCCAGAACTACGGACGCATGAGCATCGCCTTCAGCCACGGCCAGGGCGCTTATCTGTACGATACAGAGGGCAAGGAGTACCTGGACCTGGTGGCGGGCATCGCCGTGAACTCCATCGGCCATTCCCACCCGGCATGGGTGAAGGCGGTGTCGGAGCAGGCGGCCAAGCTCTGCCATGTGTCCAACCTCTACCACATCCAGGAGCAGGCCCTGCTGGCGGAGAGCCTGGCCAGCATAGCCCCGGACGGCCTGTGCCGCTCGTTGTTCGTGAACAGCGGCGCCGAGGCCAACGAGGCCGCCCTGAAGCTGGCGGTGAAGCACACCGGGAAGAAGCGTATCGTCTCCGCCATGGACTCCTTCCACGGACGGACGGCGGCCGCGTTGGGAGCCACCGGGCAGACCAAGTACCAGAGCGGGTTCCGTTCCCTCATCAGCGATGTCTTCCACTACTTCCCCTTCGGGGACCCGGAGGCCTTGAAGGAGGCCATGGACAAGGACACCGCCGCCCTGCTGCTGGAGCCTATCCAGGGTGAGAGCGGTGTGCGCACCGCATCCACGGAGTTCTTCCACACCGCCCGCGACCTCTGCGACGAGCTCGGGGCCCTGCTCATAATGGACGAGGTGCAGACCGGCATAGGCCGCACGGGGGAGTGGTTCGGCTGCAACCATCACGACGTGCTGCCTGACATCATCTCCGTGGCCAAAGGGCTGGGGGGAGGGTTCCCCATCGGGGCCATCATCAGCACGGACGAGCTGTCCGCCACCTTCGGTCCCGGTGCGCACGGCACCACCTTCGGTGGCAGCCCCCTGGCATGCGCCTCCGCCTCCGCGGTGCTCTCCATCATCCTGGAGGAAGGGCTGGTGGGCAACGCCGCCCGGGTGGGCGGTCGGATCCTGCAGGGCTTGGCCGCCCTGCAGCACCCCGACATAATCGAGGTCCGCGGCCAAGGCCTGATGATTGGGCTGGAGATGAAGTCCCTGGCGAAACCATTCCAGGACTTCGCCCTGCAGCAGGGGGTGCTGGTGAACGTCTGCCACGGCAACGTGGTGCGTCTGGTGCCGCCTTTGAACATCGGTCGGGAGGAGGCGGACCGCTTCCTGGCCCTCATCCAGGGGTTCTTGGCGGAGAACCCCTGACAAACCTGTTTCATTTCAATCATATACGACATAAATGTTTAATATAGAACATATAAATAGATGATTTGTTCTATATTCTTACATGAGCAGGAACGTGCCCAAAGAGAGCATAGCCGAGAGGACACGGCTTTTCATCGATTCCCACCCCAGCATCAAGGACTGTGTGTCCAAGGACCTGGTCAACTACTCATCCCTGGCCCGCATGATCATGAAGGAGCTGGAGATCGGCAACGAGGAGGCGGTCATGATCGCCTGCCGCCGCTACGCCCAGAGGCTGGGGAGCAGCGAGCATGAGATGGACATCCTGCGCATCCTCAAGGACAGCCGTCTGGAGATGCGCACCAAGATATGCATCGTCACCGCCAAGAACGACTGGGCCGTCCTGCACAAGATGGACAACCTGTTCAAGGACCTCTGGAACGAGAAGTCCATAATGCA
>JBFWLS010000029.1:0-7104 GCA_050251995.1 Candidatus Methanomethylophilaceae archaeon | reverse complement strand
CGAGGTGCTCCTCCTTGGTGGTCAGCTGGAGGGAGGGTTTGATCTGGGTGACGCGGGCGCGGATTATGTCGCCTTTTCTCAATTCCTTAGTGACGTCTTCCGTGTAGCCCGGGGAGATCTTGGAGACATGGATGGTGCCATACGTCTCCCCACCCACTCCGCGCTCGCTCCCATCCTTGGCCACCACGTCTACGGTGGCCATGGTGGAGCGGGTGTCCGCGATAATGCCGAACACCACATCGCCGTTGCGCAGAACGTTAGGAGGGTTGGGAGAGCGCACGCCGGCGGTCATTTCCTCCAGATTGAGTTCCAGGTCACCCACCTGTGAAGCGTATATGATGCCGTCCTCGTTGTATGTGCCTTCAGAGGCCAAATACTCCTCTTCGACGGCCACTTCCTCTCCGGGAAGCACTCTTTTGGTCTGTATCATTTCATATCACCTGATGATAATCATAACGATGTCAATGGATTCCTTTACCTTACGATGGAATGTGAACAAGTGAGGGATACCATACTTATATTCTTTATGGAATGACACTTCCCGCCCCTTTTTTTGGGCGAATTTCTCCAAGACGGGCAAGGTCTCCGCCATATGCAGAGAGTAGACCGCGGGGGCGGCAATTATAGCGGTTTCCAGGAAAGGACGGTCCGCGCCCCTGCGTTGACTCCCGAAAGGGGGGTTCATCAGCACAGTGTCCGCTCGTTCAGAGAAACTGCGCACGTTAGAAAGGATCCAATCGATATCCGCTCCCAGGTCCTCCGCGTTCGTCCTGGCCACGTCAAGGGCTTTTTCAGAGATGTCCACGCCGGTTACCTTCTCCGCCCCCAGCAGCCAGGCCCCCAGGGCGAAGATGCCGTTGCCGCAACCCAGGTCGAGAACCGTCCTATCCGAGATGTCACCATTGGCAAATGCCTGGAACAGAACGTCCGCAGCGATGTTGGCTGGGGTGCTATACTGTTCCAAGGCCGCCTCTGGGTCGACCATCGGCCGCAACTTCTGCAGTTGCATCTCCAGGTCCCTTTTCTTCATCCTCTGTGCCCATCGACTTGGTTCGATAAAGAACCTATCCCTCTCGCGTTTGATTGGATGGGGATTTTAAAGGGATTTGATTAGACAAAGGTCTATTATATTGGTTATTTTTAGTGTAAAAATCATCATATGACTAATCTATACCTATATCCATAGATGTATAAACATAATCTTAATATACAACCAGCAATAATGCTCTTGCACATCCTCTTAAGGGTGCACATTCATCCAATCGTATTCAGGAGGCGATCGTATGTTTCAAGAATTTCCGGATGCCGATTGCGGCCCGTGGAAGTCTGCCGGTTTCGGTGGCGAGCCCCTAAGGGAGCGTAGCTATGTGGTGGATATCCCACACAGGCAAAAGTTCCGCATGGGCAGCTGTGGCATTGCCGGTTGCATCAATATCGATGGCTCTCTCATCGCCGGGAGCAAGATAGAGAAGATGATCACTACTATGGGTGAAAGGGAGAACGGCCTGGGGGCCGGGTTCGTGTGTTACGGCCTCTTCCCCGACTATGCGGAGGAGTATTGCCTGCAAGTCCTCTACGAGAACGAACAGGCCCGGGTGGGGTTGGAGGAGTTCCTATCCGACAGGGTCTATATCATCAAGGACGAGAAGGTCAAGACCGCTCCGGTCCAAACCATGAAGCCGCCATTCCCATTGGTCTGGCGCTATTTCATCCGCCCCAAGACCAACACCGAGAGCTTCTGGCGCAAGGGTTTGGAAGAGAAGGACTACATGGTGCACATGGTCATGCAGATAAACCAGGCGGACAACGGCGCTTTCTGTGTGTCCTCTGGCAAGAACATGGCGGTGTTCAAGGGCTCGGGCTATGCCAAGGAAATCGCTCAGTTCTACGACATCGGTCGTTACAAGGGGAACATGTGGCTCTCCCACTCCCGGTTTCCCACCAACTCTCCTGGTTGGTGGGCCGGTTCCCATCCAATCAGCATCCTAGATTGGAGCATCTGCCATAACGGTGAGATTACATCCTATGGGGTGAACAAGAAGCTGGTGGAGATGGCTGGCTACAAGTGTTCCCTGCTGACGGATTCCGAGGTCATAACCTACCTGTGGGACCTATTGGTGCGTCGCCACGGCCTCCCCATCCAAGCCGCCTCCTTCGCCATGGCGCCTTGGTACTACAAGGACATCGACCGCCTAGAGGAACAGATGCGCCTTTTGGCGTTACAGCTTCGGATAACATACAAGGAGGCCTTCCTGAATGGGCCCTTCAGTATCCTGGTGGGTAGAAGCGAGCCGGACGTGACGATGATAGCCCTGGCCGACCGCAAGAAGCTAAGGCCTCTGGTCTTGGGGGCCTCCGAGGATGGCAATTCCGTCTTCGCCGCCAGCGAGGAGTGTGCCATCAAGGCCGTACAGAAGGATGCCGAAACCTGGGCACCCAAGGCTGGAAACCCAGTCATCGTCCGCTTGGGCGAAGGCATCGTCCGCCACGGCACCGAGGAGCCCTTCCAGGGGGTGAGGATGTGAGTCTGCATACCATGGTCTCATTGCCGGAGAAGTACCAGCCTATGGTGGACCATGAGCGTTGCTTGAAGTGCAAGAAGTGCGTCCGTGCCTGCGCCTATGAGGCCTTGGAGTTCAAGGACGACCGTATCCGGGCCAAGCCCGGTTGCGTGGCCTGCCTACGATGTGTCTTCGATTGTCCAGCCCAGTGCATCTCCGTGAGGGAGATGGAGCCGCAGTTCGCCCAGCACGCCGTTTTCAGTCCCACCCAGCGTCGGAGCATCATCGCCCAGGCCAACAGCGGCGGTGTGCTGCTGTCCTCCTGTGGTGCGAATGTGGAATATATGGATATATTCAGCCATCTGCTCCTGGATGCAGCCCAGGTGACCAACCCATCCATAGACCCCCTGCGGGAGCCGGTGGAGACCCGTACCTATCTCGGTAGGCGTCCTGGGAAGGTCACCGTAACCGAAGATGGCCGTATCGATCTTAATGCCAGCAGCACTCCCTTGGTGGTCATGGACATGCCCATCATGATCGGACACATTTCTCTGGGTTCCATCAGCTACAACGCCCAAGCCGCCCTGTTTCAGGCCGCTTCAGAGCTGAACATCGTGGCTGGCACGGGAGAGGGCGGACTGCACGAGGACTTCTACAAGCATTCCAAGAACCTCTGCGCTGAGGTGGCCTCGGGGCGATTCGGCGTGACCAGCCATTATCTGAAGGAGGTGTCATCGGTGGAGATCAAGATCGGGCAGGGGGCCAAGCCTGGCCATGGGGGCCATTTGCCGGGGGAGAAGGTGCAGGAGATGGTCTCCCAAACCCGCATGATACCCTTGGGCACAGATGCCCTCTCGCCATACCCGCATCATGACATCTACAGCATAGAGGACCTGCAGCAGTTGATATCCGTGCTCAAGGAGTCCACGGAGTATATGGTGCCGGTAGGGGTGAAGATCGCTGCTGTCCATAATGTGGGGGCTATTGCCTCTGGCATCGTGCGGGCAGGGGCAGACTTCATCACCGTGGATGGTTTGCGTGGCGGCACAGGGTCTGCTCCCCGGGTCATACGGGACCATGCTGGGATGCCCATTGAGATTGCCGTCTCTGCCGTGGACCAGCGTCTGCAGGAGGAAGGCCTGAGGGACAAGGTCACGCTCTGTGCCAGCGGCAGTATACGTTCCGCGGCCGATATGATTAAGTGCATCGCCTTGGGGGCGGATGTGGTGGGGGTATGCACCGCGGCCATGGTGGCCATGGGTTGCACTGTGTGCCAGCAATGCCATCGTGGAGTATGCACCTGGGGGATCGCCACGCAGAGGCAGGACCTGGTGGACCGTTTGGACACCCAGGTGGCCGCCCAGAGGGTGGTCAACCTCTTCCGGGCTTGGAACGAGGAGCTGAAGGAGATGCTCGGTGCCATGGGCATCGATAGTGTGGAGAGCCTTGTGGGGAACCGTGACCGTCTCCGTTACATAGGTCCCAACCCCAAGATCGCCGAGATACTCGGGGTGAAGCACTCCGGCGAAGGGTGGGGCTGAAGGAGGATGGTATGGCAAGCAAGAAGTACAACGAGATAGTCATAGATGTGGACGAGAGGAACGAGCTGGGCCATCCAGTAGACTATCGGGAGCTGAACGAGAACATCCGTCGCTCCATCGTTGCCGGAATGGAGAGGATTGTACTCAAGGGGGTGACCGGGCAAAGGTACATTGCCTCTGCCGTGGACGACCCTGCGGTGAAGATCGACATATATGGCACCCCCGGCAACGATCTGGGAGCCTTCTTGAATGGGGGAACAATCGAGGTCTTCGGTAACGCCCAAGATGTCACGGGGAACACCATGAACGACGGACGCATCATAGTGCACGGGAACTCCTGGGACATCACCGGTCTGGCCGCCCGTGGAGGGACCATCCTCATCCGGGGCAACTCCGGTTACCGGGTGGGCATCCATATGAAGGAGTTCAATGGATCCGGTCCGCGCATGGTCATCGGTGGTAGTGTTCACGACTATCTGGGCGAGTACATGGCCGGCGGTTGCATCGCCATCCTGGGCATCGGTGTGCCGGAAGGTGAGTCCACGGTGGGCCTGTCCATAGGCACGGGAATGCACGGTGGCCGCATCTTCGTGCATGGAAAGGTGGAGGAGCACCAGCTGGGCACCGCCGCGCATGTGCTGGAGATGACGGAGGATGACAAGGCGGAACTATTGTCCATGATCGACGAGTTCGAGCATGCCTTCGGCCTCAAGCCCAGCCGAATAATGGAAGAATACACGAAGATCGGGCCTCTGGACAGTCGTCCTTTCCGGGGTCATTACGACAAGACGAACATCTAAACCTCTTCTTGCGTTTCTAATAATTCGTCCCCTCGGTAGAATCTATGGATAGATATTATATAGAAACAATCGGACTTGCAAATCATGGGCATCTACGAGCTCTCCCAGATACTGGATGAACTCGCCACGGACCCAGAGTCTTTGGACCAGATAATGGTGGCCATGAAATACGAGGAGCTGAAGGACATCGTTATGGGTGAAATCAGCGAGTTGTATCGGGAGATGACGGACGAGTTCTGGGCTACCCGTATCCCTCATATAGACACGTATACCGTCACCGCTTTGAAGTACATGTGCATCAGCATCATGGGTGCAATGACCCAGACCGTGAACGAGATAATCATCAAGAAAGGGCTCTGCGAGGCGGTGAAATACTTGAAGCGCTTCCGAGAGAATGGCATGGATGACATCCTTCTCTCAGAGGAGGAGACTTGTATCAACTACGGCCTGTCGGTGTACCGAAATATGCAGTATTTCCTAAAAATGGTTTCCAAGGTCACCCGGGACTCCAACGAGCAGCCATGTGGGCCAGAAGACTATCAACAGCGCTGGAAGAGGATCCGTCCTCTCTCCTGCGCCGAGAACATCGCCAGCTTGGCCAACTCGCATCGCATATTCATCCTTAAGATGTTGAACGAATGCCAACATCCATTCAAAGAGATATCCGCTGCCACGGGCCTACGAACTGGCCATCTGCAGTTCCATCTCCGGGCCCTAGAGGAGGGTGGTCTGGTGGAGAAGGGAGAGGGGAAAGGGTATTACGGCATCACCAAGAAAGGAGTCACTGCCCTCAACAGTCTTGCCGACTTCGATCGACACATGCGGCTCTTCCATACCCTTGAGGAATAAAAAAGGAAAAGGTTTGGGGATGCATCGGAGCCCTCCCTCAGAGATCGTAGTTCTTCGGGTTGAAGGCCTTGACTTCGGCAGAGTACTGTTGCACGCAGTCCTGGATGAACTTGTCCTCCTCGTCCGGTAGAGACGACAGCACCTTGATCATCTTCTTTAGCATGTCCTTCTGAGAGAGGGTCAGCTGCAGGGTGCCGTTGGAGTAGGCCTCGTTCACGAGGTTGGCCGAGGTGAGTGCGGCGGCCTTGGCCCTCAAGTAATGGTTCTCTCCCTCGGAAACTATGGCCTCTCCGATCTTGTAGGCGTTGTCGTAGGACAGGATGTAGCCCTCCGGGCCGCGGAACCGATCCGAAAACATGTACATGTCCCGAAGGTTCTTCTCCTGTCCCATGGCGATGGCGGTGTTCATCAGGCTTACCTCGTAACCGAGGGACCCCAACCAGCACTGCACAGAGCTACCACCGAATTCGGGATGGTACTCCACGGACTCGTTAGACCACAAGTCACAGCACTGGGCCATGAGGTTACCCTGTAGGTCGGCGTGGGCGCACTGGCAGTTTTTCCCCTCCTGCGCCGTTGGCTTGCCAGCGATGGCTTTTACGATGGGCCCTTCATAACCGCAGTCCTTGTCTGGACCCACAGCTCCAGCCTCCCAGGCACAAAGAGTCCTGGCGGCGGCTATGGCGCGAGTGACAGCGGAGAATGTCTTGGGCACATCGTTATCCAAGAAACCACCCGCCATGAACATAGACACATTGGCGCCGGAACAGTTGGTATCGCCACCGGCGACCACCTTGTTCTTCTTGGCAATCTTGACATACTCCTGCCAGATCCAATCCATGTCCAGGCTTCCTAGGACACCAATGCCGAAGAGACAGGCTTTGATGTCACCGTTCATGATACCATAGTCGACGAGTTCCTTGCCGCCCATGGTTTCGCAGGACAGAACATCGGCTCCAGCCTCACAAGCTATCTCCGCTGCTTCCAGAACCTTTTCTGGGTAGTGGTGTAGCTTGTCCATGCCGGTCCGCATGCCGTTCTCGGCCTCCCTCATGTCCGGTATGGTGTGGCGTACCGCCAGGTTGATGTCGTATTGCTTGTTCATGTCCTCGCAGATGGCTTTCTGGCCTTCCACGACCGGACGGGCAAACTTGGGGTCGTTGCCCATCTGGAAGATCCACTCCGTCTCCAACTGGAGGTCAGGGAATCCCAAGGTTACCGCCCTCTCGATAGCGTCTTTGGAGATGTAGTCAACATACTCCTTGGTCAGTCTCTCCGGGGTGGCTTCAGTCCCAGGTCGGGGAGCATAGTTGATTTCAGGGATGACACGACCGGCACCGACCTTGATTCCCATTCCATAGGAGACAGGCGTCTTGGCGGTTCCAAATATCATGTCATCCGGTTTGGCGTAAG
>JBFWLS010000028.1:0-7139 GCA_050251995.1 Candidatus Methanomethylophilaceae archaeon | reverse complement strand
CAGGAAGGGCTCGGGAGAGCCCTGAGATGAACCTGCAGCCCCTGGTCGGTAAACCGGTGCTAATGGTTCATGGCAAGGAGACGGCAGCGGTCATCGGCGATCTGCACATCGGTATCGAGAGCCACCTGCGATGGAAGGGTTTTCACATCACATCCCGCACCGAGCAGATGCTCCGAGACATAAGCGTATTGTCGGAACAGGCATCGCGGCTCATCCTCCTGGGAGATGTAAAACATCGTGTCCCTGGCACAACCCGGCAGGAGCTGGAGGAGTTGCCAGGTTTCTTCCGCGCCCTCTGCCAGGCCTTCGACCGGGTGGACCTGGTCAAGGGCAACCATGACGGAAACATCGAGGACCATATCGACTCCGATGTGCATGTCCATCCCCCGGGCGGCATGGTCTGGGGGGAGGCCGGTTTCGTGCATGGCCACACCTGGCCCTCCGCACCGGTTATGGCTTGTCCCCACCTAGTGATGGCCCACAACCACCCCACGGTAATGTTCCATGACGGGGTGGGTAAAAGGACCAGCGAACCTTGCTGGCTGCGAGGAAGCTTCCAGGATGGGGGCTCGCGTTACCTGCAACATCCGCGGAGCTTCATGCTGATGCCTGCTTTCAACCCGATCTTGGGCGGCTCGCCGGTGAACGTGGAGGGAGAATCATTGTTGGGCCCGGTTATGAACAGCGGGATGCCCGACCTCGATGATGCTCGCATCTATCTCCTGGATGGTATCCAGCTCGGCCGGCGGGCGGACCTAATGGTCAGCGGCAGGATGCAGCGGCGCCGACAACGGTACGAAGAGCGGTCCATATAGGGCTGACGCTAACTCAAAGAGAAAAAAAGAAGATTTTGGAAGGGGTTTTCAGTTCCGGGACAGGGTCTTGTAGACGTTTCCGTCCGCATCGCGGATGATGGCGTCTATGGGCATCTGACCGGGCAGGCTGTGCGTAGCACAGGAGTTGCACGGGTCATAGGCTCGGAAGGCCATCTCCACCATGTTCAACAAACCAGGGGAGACCTGATAGTTCTTTATCAGGGCCTGAGCGGCCTTCTTGACGCTCATGTTCATCGCTCCGTTGTTGTTGGTGGTCCCTACGACTAGGTTGCAGTCCGTCACGATGCCATTGTCATCACAGACATAGTCATGCGTGAGGGTACCGCGAGGGGCCTCCACACAGCCCACACCACGGCCGCCGGGAGAGATGTCCCAGGTCTTGATGTCGCCGGTAGTGAGGTCGGGGTTGGAGGCGTTCTCCAAGCAACGCTCAGCTGCATGGATGAGCTCCACAATACGGGCCCAGTGAGTAGCCAGCACGTTGTGCACCGGACCCTCCACACCCAGGCTCTTGAAGGTGGCGTAGAAGCGCTCGTACTCCTCCTGAGCGACGGGGGTGGTGAAACCGGTGGAAGCGTTCAGACGACTCAACGGGGTGGCGCAGTATATGCCGCTGTCCGGTCCGGCGACCAGTCCCTTGTACCCGATCTTCTTCAGGTACGGGAACTTCTCATAGGACCAGGGCTCTACGGCCTCAGCGATGTTGTCCGTGTAGTCATAGGGGTCGTACTTGGCGAACTCGGCACCCTTCTGGTCCACCACGCGCACCTTGCCATCGTGGAAGTTGACCTTGTTGTTCTCGTCTACCAGACCCATGTAATAGATCTCATGGTAGAAGAGGTCGGGGTTGGCCACGATGTCCAAATAATCCTTGTTCTCCAGCACCACGCTGTTGAACACGCTCATGGATGTCTTGCCGAACTCCACCAGATTCTCAGCCATGGAGATGATCTCCTTCTGCATCTCCTTGGTGACGCCGTGGCTGACTCCTCCGGGAACTCCCATTACCGGGTGGGTGGCTTTGCCACCCAGCATGGCTTGGATCTTCTGAGCCTGGGAACGAGCCTTGAGGACCGCAGACCCCAGCTCCAGACCCACAGCGCCAACTACGCCCAGGACGTTCCTGGTGGCAGGGTCGGCAGCCGGGCCGAGGACGAAGTCCGGGGCGGCCAGGGCATAGAAGTGGGCGATGTGGCTGTGCACGAAGTGGGCGTTGTAGAACAGGTCCCTGATCATGAACGCCGTGTCCGTAGGCTTGGTGCTGTAACAGCCATCGATGGCCTTGGTGGAGGCCAAGTGGTGCGCACCAGGGCAAACGCCGCAGAGGCGGGCGGTCAGCTGGTTCATCTCCGTGACCTTCCTGCCAATGCAGAACCTCTCGAATCCTCTGAGCTCCGGAACCTGCCAGTAGGCGTTGGCCACGTTGCCGTCGTCATCCAGGAAGATCTCGATCTTGCCATGACCCTCGAGACGGGTTATGGGGTCCACGGTGATCCTCTTGGACTCGCTTTTGTGTGTTTCATCCCAAATCTTAGGAGCAGCCATTTTAGTTACCCCCCTTCTCCTTTACAGACCTGCGGATCAAAGACTTGGACATGCTGAACTGGTAGAAGTAACCCAAGGGGTCCCTCACCTGCCTCATGATGTCGATGATCTGGTCCTCCCCCATGTTGGGGTCGTCATCCAGAACCGGGAACAACGAAGCCAGCGCCGTGAGCATACTGGCTCCCTGCTCATCCACTGCACTGGTGGGGCCGTAGCAACCGCGGCAAGGCTGAGCCGCCTGAGTGCAGGGGGCCCCACAGCCACCGCGGGTGGCCGGACCGAGGCATATGATGCCTTGGTCCATGAGGCAGAGCTCGGGGTCCACATCGATCTCGTGGGGTTCCACGACCTTGGTGATCCTCCGGTTCTCCTTCTTTCTCGGACACTCCTCACAGAGCGTCTTGTCCTCGGCACCTATTATCGTGCCCTTGGGGGGCAGAGGGGCACCGTTGTACACGTGGTCGATGAGCGCACCCAGAAGGACAGCGATGGTCTTCTGGGTGGGCGGGCAGCCCGGCACATAGTAATCCACATCCAGCACCTGGTCCAGGGACTTTACGGTGTCGTAGAGGACCGGGATATCCAGGTCGCCCTCGGGAGCCTTGTACAGGGTCTGAGGGATGACCGGTGACTTCTGGGTGTTCTGGAAGGCCGCCATGGTGGGGGTCTTCGTGTACACGTAGTCCAGGATCTCCTTAGTGTTGGTAGTGTTGGCCAAGGCTGGCACACCGCCCATCATGGCGCAGCTGCCGTAAGCCATCATCAAGGTGGACTTCTGGCGCAACAAGTGGGCCATGTGCTCGTTCTCGCTGTTGCGGATGGCACCGTTGAACAGGGTGACGGTAATGGCTCCGTCATCCAAGGCCTCCAGGTCGGAGACCTTGCCGTCCGCGGCGATGGGCCAGAACACGATGTCGGCCATATCGCCCACGGTTAGTATCTTCTCATCGATGTCTAGGATGGACACATCGCATCCTCCGCAACCAGCACCCCAGTAGATGGCCAGCTTAATCTTGCCGCCCGGAGGGGTTCCAGGGAGCAGGGCGGCCAGCTCAGGGGGCAGGGCGGCAGGGGTCGCGGGAGCGTTCTCCTGGGCGGGGGCAGGTGCCGCCGCCTCCTTGGGGGCATCCTCCTTAACGAGGGCTGCGACCTTCTCCTTTGAATCGCCTGTCTTCTTAAACGCGGCTTTGATTTTGTCTACGAATGACATCAGTTGGCCTCCTGTATAGGGGTGGGGCCGAGTTCCTTGATGGTATCCACGAACTCGGTGATGGTGGTCTGGAACTTCTCTCCCTCGGAAGCAGACACCCATTCCAGCTTCAGCCTCCTGGGGTCGAAGCCGTACTCCTCCAGCACGAAGCGGAGAAGAGCGATCCTCCTCCTGGCTCGGTAGTTGCCTCCGATGTAGTGGCAGTCGGCGGGGTGGCATCCCAGGATGATCACTCCATCGGCGCCCTTGGCGAAGGACCTGAGTACGTGCTCGGGATCCACGCGCGCGGAGCACATCACACGGATGATGCGGAAGTTCGTGGGCATCTGCAGCCTAGCCACGCCGGCGCCGTCGGCACCAGCGTAGGAGCACCAGTTGCAGCAAAAAGTTATGATTTTCGGCTCGAATGTTTCACCCATACGATCACGCTCCCAAAGCCTCGTCCAAAAAGGCGTCGATCTCGGCCTGTATCTGGCTGTTCTTGAAACCCTTCTGCTCCATGGCTCCTGACGGGCAGGCGGCCACACAGCAACCACAGGCCTTACAGAGACCAGCGTTGACAACGCTCCTCAGCTTGCCGGGCTCCACTTCCACAATCTCGATAGCGCCGTACTCGCAGCAACCCTCGCAGATGCCACAGCCATCGCAGTACTTCTCGTTCACGCTGGCGATGATACCATCGGAGACAAGCTCAGACTTGGATATCACGGTCAGGGCACGGGAAGCGGCTCCGGAGGCCTGGGCTATACACTCATCGATGTGCTTGGGCCAGTGAGCCAATCCGGCCACGTAGACGCCTTCGGTGGCGAAGTCCACGGGGCGTAGCTTCTGGTGGGCCTCGAAGAAGAACCCATCTTTGCTGATGGGGACCTTCAACATCTTGGCCAGCTCCTCCTTCTGCTCGCGCTCGGGGGCGATTCCGGTGCTCAGCACCAGACAGTCCACGGGAACAGAAACTTCCGCACCCAAGATATTGTCGAAGGCTTTCACGGACTCGCCATCGTACTCCGGCTGTCCCTCATCAGGGAAGCGCAGGAAGCGCACACCCAGCTGGGAGGCTTTGCGGTAGAGCTCCTCGCGGAACCCGTAGGAACGGATGTCCTTGTGGAAGATGGTCACGTTGGCCTTGGCATCGGCCTCCTTGATGGCTATGGCGTTACGCAGTGCAGTGGTACAGCAGACACGGGAGCAGTAAGTGGTCTCCGCGTTCCTGGAACCGACGCACTGGATGAACGCCACATCCTTGGCCTTGAACTTCTTCTCGGCAATGAGCTTCTCCACCTCCAGAGCGGTGGCCACCTTCTCGTCCTTGCCGTACCCGTACTCCTTGGGGGTGTAGGGTGCAGCTCCAACGGCCAGGATGACAGCTCCGACCTGGAACTCCTCACTGCCTATTTGCAGCTTGAAGTTGCCCACATAGCCGGGGATATCCTTAACCTCGGCATTGAGGTGCACGGTGATGAGTTTGTTGGACTCCACCTTGGCGATGAGGTCTTTGAGGAACTTGCTCGTCGCCACGCCGCTCTCGTCGTGGTAGAAGTTGTTGGCGTTGCCACCCAGCTTGTCCGTCTTCTCCACCAGGTGCACAGGGAATCCCTGGGCAGCGATGTCGAGGGCAGCGGTCATGCCGGTCACACCGCCACCGATGACGGCGGCGGAGTTGGTGACGGGTATCTTTGTACCCTCCAAGGGCTCCAGCAGACGCACCTTGGCCACCGCCATGCGCACTAGGTCCTTGGCCTTTTCTGTGGCCTTCTCCGGCTCGTGCATGTGAATCCAAGAGCACTGGTCGCGGATGTTGGCCATGTTGAACAGATACTGGTTCAGGCCACCCTCGCGGCAGGCGTTCCGGAACAGGGGCTCATGGGTACGGGGCGTGCAGGAAGCGACCACCACACGGTTGAGGTCCTTCTCACTGATGATGGCAGTGATCTCCTTCAGCGCATCCTGGGCACAGGTGTACATGCTGGTCGTGGAGTGCACCACGCCTGGAAGATTCGAGGCGTACTCGGCGACGGATGGGACATCTATGGTGGAACCGATGTTGGTTCCGCAGGAACATACCCAAACACCCACCCGGGGCTCGACGCCTGCGACCTCCTTCTCCGTCGGGAACTCCTTCGGAGCACAGGGCTCGAACTTGGCGTCCACGATGTGGGAACCGGCCTTGGCCGAGGCACCGGAGGCTTCCGCCACAGAGGTGGGGATGTCCTTGGGGGCGGCGAAGGCGCCGGTCACATACACGCCCGGACGGGTGGTAGCGAGGGGGTCGTAGATCGAAGTCTCACAGAAGCCGTATTCGTTCAGCTCGATGCCCATGATCTTAGCGAACTCCTCTGCACCCTCGGGCGGGTTGAGGCCGATAGATAGGACCACGAGGTCGTACTCCTGCGATGCGGGCTCGCCCTTGGCGTCCGTGTAGCGGACGATGAGGTGCTTGGTGAGGGGGTTCTCCTCCACAGAGGCCACACGGGCGGAGCGGTGCAAGGTGATGCCATACTCGTCCTTGGCGCGGTGGATGTAGTTCTCGAACTCCTTACCGAAGGAACGGATGTCCATGAAGAAGATGTCCTCCTGGTCCACATCGGAGTGCTCCTTGGTGATGATGGCCTGCTTGGTGGCGTACATGCAGCACACCGAAGAGCAGTACTTCTGCCATCCCTTCTTCTCGCTCCTGGAGCCGCAGCACTGGATGAAGGCGATACGCTTGGGATCGTCTCCGGAAGAGGGCATCTTTATGTGTCCACCGGAGGGTCCGGATGCACACATCATGCGCTCGTACTCCATGGCGGTGACCACGTTGGCGAAGCGCCCGTAGCCGTACTCTGTGGAAATCTTAGCGTCCCAGGTGTTGAAACCGTTTGCACAGATGATGGAGCCCACTTCGAGGGTGACCTCTTTGGGCTCGTCCTTGTAGTTGATGGCCCCTACGCCACAGGCCTTCTCGCAAAGGCCGCACTTGTCATTCAAGAGCTTGCGGCAGTGGTTGGGATCGATGATGGCCATACGCGGGACGGCCTGAGCATGGGGTATGAAGACCGCCTTGCGGGTCTTCAATCCGTACTCGTTCTCGTCCGGTATGTTCTTGGTGGGGCACTTAGCGATACAGTCCCCGCAACCAGTACACTTCTCGATATCAACATACCGCGCTTTCTTCAGGACCTTGACCTTGAAATCTCCAGGTCCCCCGTCCACATTGACGACCTCTGAAAAGGTGAGTACATCGATGTTGGGGTGTCCATAACAGTCTGCCATTTTGGGCGAAAGAATACAAGCGGAACAGTCGTTCGTCGGGAAAGTCTTGTCCAACCTGGACATCCTGCCACCGAAGGGGGGTTGCCTCTCCACCATGTAGACATGGATATCCCTGTCGGCAAGATCCAACGATGCCTGGATGCCTGCAATTCCTCCACCAATCACTAGTGCCGATTTTGTCAAATCTACGCCTCCGTTAACCGTACAGTGTTAGGAATCTTATCCTGAATAGCTAACGGGTTCTTTAATGCTTTCTCCAAAATGGATATATATTAAGAAGCTTATCTGTACAG
>JBFWLS010000027.1:0-7242 GCA_050251995.1 Candidatus Methanomethylophilaceae archaeon | reverse complement strand
CCACGGTCTTGTGGGTGTCATCCTTGGATGCGGACGAGAGCTAGGGATAGCTGAGGAAGCTCGCCCCACTCTGCCCCGTGATGGGGCTCCCGGCTCTGAGGGCGCTAGCCACCAGGTTGTAGGTGTAGGAGCGAACCGGTTGACCAGTGCTACCGTTGAGGATGTCCACCAATAGGGGCATCATCAATGCGCCATCGGAATCGGTGACGTTGTAATCTGCTCCACGTCTGAGATAGTCCAGCACCGCTTGCGGCGGGCTGTTGGTCCAGTTATCGCCGTCTCTATACTCGGCCGGCTGGGCCGAGGTCTGCGTAAAGGCCTCGACCGTGATGCCCTCCAATGCTTGGTAGTCGTTGCTTACCAGCACGTCGGCCCATTTGTAGATATTGACCTGAGGGTTGGTTGTTACTCTGAGGTTGAGTAACTCGATATCGACTGAATCCATATTTGATGTATAGAGAACTTCAAAAGACTCAAGATCTTCAAAATCGTCCAATGGCAAAACAAAGGAAGAGGAATACAACGAATTAACGGGCTGCAATAGTGTGTTAGACTCTGTTCCGTTTAAGGAGTACCTAATAACTGGATTATCGGGATCAGAGGCTGGACCCCAAGTTGAAATAACCATAAGTTCAGCTCTATGAATGTCACCGCTTAGACCAGTACTATTGAAAGTTACTGCCATTGTTTCGGCGTTGGAAATACTGTATGGAGTGACATCGTCTGAGAAAAGTGCTGAAATTGAATTTCCTGTAGTGTCATTCTCCGTGGCGTTTCCCGGAAGGAGGTCCACCACATGGGGCTCCAGGACTATGGCATCTGCGAAGGGCTGCCCGACACCCACCTCGCAGCTGAACCCGTAGAGCTCGGCCTGCGCATCGTCCCGTAGCACCAGGGCATTGTGTGCCAAGGAATCGGCGTTGGAATGGTCCACGTCCATGTAGGAGTCTATGAGCATGAGACGGGAGTCGCCCATGAGGGTGAGGTTACCGAACGTCGGTACGTCCATCTGCACGGACAGCCACAGCCGGTCGATCCCGATGGCATCGCCGTTGCCCAGGGTGTTCTGGATACGCACCATCAGATCGGCGTACTCCCAGGAGGCCATGTCCGGCAGGGCGACGTCCAATCTGGCATCGCCGTTGCCCAAGGGGCCCCAGGTGCTCAGCAGGTCGCCGGCATCGGCGTAGGCGAGCTCCCGACCCACTTCCAGATCGGCACTGCCACCGAAAGCGTCTCCGGTACGGTAGACCACGTGCAGGGACACCGTAGCCTCTCCGGCGGAGAACATCAGGCCGCCCATGTCGAAACCGGTGATGTTCAGCTCACTGCCCTCGGGGATCTCATGCACCTGCTGGTCCAAGGCTTGGAGGTCGGCGGCGTCCACCGTGCCGTTGAAGGACGATGGGTAACGGCTGATGTTATAGGACACCGAGTCACGCTGGTCGTCGTCCTGCACGAAGCCGTAGCCCGCGGTCCAGGCCCCGGGGTCCAAGGCGCCGCCCTCATGCATATCCAGGATGCTGGAGTTCTGCAGCAGGAAGTAGCTGGAGATGATGTTTATGACCGGGGAGTGGCTGAAGTTGGCCGCCGGGAACACCTCCTGGTCGCAGTAGTATGCGATATCACCTGTGTTGTCCTGGGACGCGGAACCGGCCATGCCCCGGATGACGGAGTCCTTGACGATGAGCTCGGCGTTATCCACTAGTATATGACCGGGGAACTTGAGCGTGGAACCATTCTCCACGATGAGGCGTCCACCGTTCTCTACCAGGATGGATAAAACTGGTGATGAGCCTGCCGAGAATGTCAGCAACGACCCCAAGAGGGCGTTGTCCAGACGCAGGGTCCCGCCATCGGAGATGCTTATGCTTAGGTTGCGGCCTTCCAGATAATTTGAGGCCATCAGCAGATGCCCATCGGTGATGGTGAGGCTGCCATTGCTGGTTATGGTGATATTACCATAGCTGGTTAAGTCGCTGATGCTGACCTCGCTGTCGATGATCCAATCGTCGCCATCGAAGCCGGATGCTGCGGTCCCGAAGGAGGCCAGGAGGAGCAACCCCCCTCCCAGGAGGGAGCTCAGAAGCAGAAACGCCGCCATGAGCACCGCCATGCCCTTCCGTTCCCGTGCCTTCCCGTCGTCCACGCCCGTCATCAGTGCTCACCGTGATTTGAAACCTGTCCCTGCAATGAAACTACTTGTCTTCCCGCACCGGCTTCTTGAGGGCCTCCGCCGTGCGGTCGAATGCCCGTTCCCGGCTACGGATGCGGGCGTCCCAGGTCATGAAGCGCTTCTGCTCCTCCACAACGATGTTCTTGGCCACGGCCACCGACTTGGCCTGCTCCAGGAGCAGGGCCTCCCGGGCCAGGAGCTCCTCCCGCACCTTCAGAACAGTGTCCAGGGCGGCGCGCATCTCCTTCTCCAGATCGTGCATGCGCCCGTCGTGCTCCTTGCCCTTGGCCAGGGCGGAACCCACCTGGCCCTCGTAGTCGCTGCTGCGCTGCAGGACCTCCAGGAGGGAGCTTTCCATGTCCGCCAGCTCCTTATCCTTCCGTTCCAGGCGCACCCGGATGGTCTCCAGCTCATCCTGCATGCCCTCCAGGCGGGCTTCGCGCAATCGGAGCTGCTCCGTGACCTTGTCGCTCTGCCCCTTCTGCTCCTGCAGGGAGCGGGCGGCCTCGTCCAGGGAGCGCTTGCGGTTGTCCAGCTCCTGGGAGCGTACATCCAGCTTCTTCTCCTTCTCTGCCAGCTCCTGTGCCAGGGCCTGCAGGTCGTTCTTCTTGGCCACGATCTCCGTCTCGTACCCGCGGATGCTCTTCTCGAACTCCTCCGCCACCTGCCAGATGGGTACGCCCTTCTCGCTCAAATGCTCCCTCCCTCGCTCGGAATGATGGACATTGCCGTGTTATGTAATCCATCCAGGAATTTAATATAATATCCCTTGGATGGTTCCACTCCTCTGGTCATTCCTCCTGGGGCGGGGCCGGGGGCACAGGCACCACTGCGGCCACCTTCTCCCCCGGGGCCAGACGCATGATGCGCACCCCCATGGTGTTGCGGCTGGTGTTGCGGATCTCACCCAGGTTCAGGCGTATGACCTTGCCCTCGTTGTTCATCACCATGAGGTCTTCCTGCTTGTCCACCCGTCGCACCGCTACCACGGGGCCGTTGCGCTCGTTCACCTTGATGGTGATGACACCCTTGCTGCCGCGATGGGTGTGCCGGTAGTCGGAGATGGGGGTGATCTTCCCATAGCCGTTCTCGGTGATGCTCAGCAGGTCGTCGTCCTCGGAGACCACGGCCATGCTCACCACCGCGTCGCCGGGGCGCAAGGATATGCCCCTCACCCCCCGGGTGTCCCGGCCGGTGCTGCGCACCTCCCCCTCATCGAAGCGCACCGCTTGGCCCAGGCGGGTGGCCATAACCAGTTGCTGGTCACCGTCCGTGAGACGGGTGGCCACCAGCTCGTCGCCCTCGTCCAGACGGATGGCCTTGATGCCCCGGACGCGGACGTTCTTGTAGGCATCCAGACCGGTCTTCTTCACCACCCCGTTACGGGTGCAGAACACCAGGAAGCGGTCCTCCGGGAAGGAGTCCACGGGGATGGTGTTCACCACCTTCTCCCCTGGCTCCAGGTCGGAGAGCAGGTTCACCATGGGCTTGCCTCTGGCATGGCGGCCCCCGGAGGGGATGTTGTAGCCCTTCAGCCAATGCAGGCGGCCGGTGCTGGTGAGGAAGAGCACGTAGTCGTGCGTGGAGCAGGCGAACATGTCCACGGTCTGGTCCTCCTCCTTGGTGCCCATATGCATCAGGCCGCGACCGCCACGACCCTGGGCGCGGTAGGTGTCCAGGGGCATGCTCTTGATATAGCTGTCCTGGGTGATGATGATGGCCAGGTCCTCGCGGGGGATGAGGTCCTCCGCCTCCAGGTCGATGTCCTGGAGGTTGATCTGCGTACGGCGACGGTCGCCGTAGGACTCCTTCATGTCCAGCAGCTCTTCCCGGATGATGTCCCGCCGCCGCTCCACGCGGGCCAGGACGTCCTCCAGGTCCAGGATGGTGGCAGTCACCGTGCGGTACTCCTCCCGCAGGGACTCCATCTCAATGCCGGTGAGCTTCTGCAGGCGCATGTCCAGGATGGCCTTGGCCTGCTCCTCGCTCAGGGAGAGCTGGGCCATCAGGGCCTCGCGGGCGCTCTCCGGGTTCGGGGATTCCCGGATGGTCTCTATGGTGCGGTCCAAGTCGTCCAAGGCCCGCATCAGACCCTCCAGGATATGGTGGCGCTTTCGGGCCTGCTGCAGGTCGAACTCCGCCCGCTTGGTGACCACTTCCTGGCGATGGTTCAGGTAGTGGTTGAGCATGGTCTTGAGGTCCATGAGCACCGGCTTGTTGTCCACCAGGGCCAGGTTGATGATGCCGAAGGTGGTCTCCATGGAGGTGTGCTTGAACAGCTGGTTCAGCACCACCTCCTCCATGGCGTCCCGGGAGAGCTCCACCACGATGCGCATGCCGTTGCGGTCCGACTCGTCCCGGAGGTCGGAGATGCCCTCGATGCGCTTCTCCTTCACCAGGTTGGCTATGCTCTCCACCAGGGAGGACTTGTTCACGGCATATGGGATCTCAGTGACGATGATGCGCTGACGGCCGTTGTCCATGGTCTCGATGTGGGTGTTGGCTCGCACCCGCACCTTGCCCCGGCCGGTTCGGTAGGCGGATATGATGCCGTTCACACCGTAGATGGTACCCCCGGTGGGGAAGTCCGGGCCCCGGATGTGCTCCATGAGGTCCGCCAGCTCCGCCTCTGGATCCTCCAACATGAGCACCAGGGCGTCAACGACCTCGGAGAGGTTGTGCGGCGGTATGTTGGTGGCCATGCCCACGGCGATGCCGGAGGAGCCGTTGACCAGGAGGTTGGGATAGCGGCTGGGCAGGACTGAGGGCTCCTGCAGGGAGCCGTCGAAGTTGTCCACGAAGGGCACGGTGCCCTTGTCCAGATCCAGCAAAAGGTCGCCGGCGATGCGGGACAGACGGCACTCCGTGTAACGCATGGCGGCGGCGGAGTCCCCGTCTATGGACCCGAAGTTTCCTTGGCCGTCCACCAGGGGGTAGCGCATGGAGAAGTCCTGTGCTAGACGCACCAGGGTGGAATAGGCGGCTTGGTCGCCATGGGGATGGTACTTACCGAGGACGTCTCCCACCACTCGGGCGCACTTCTTATGCGGGCGGTTGTAGTGCAGCCCCATGTCGTGCATGGCGTAGAGTATGCGCCGGTGCACCGGCTTCAGCCCGTCCCGGGCGTCTGGCAGGGCCCGTCCGGCGATGACGCTCATGGCGTAGTCGATGTAGGAGCGTTGCATCTCCTCTTCGATGCTCTGATCGGTGAGTCTCTCCATGATATCACACATCCAGGTTGATGACTTCGTGGGCATGTTCCATGATGAACTCCCTCCGTGGCTCCACGGCATCGCCCATGAGCATGGTGAAGAGCTCGTCCGCCTTCATGGCATCCTCCACCTCGATGCGTTTCATGGTGCGTGAGTTGGGGTCCATGGTGGTCTCCCACAGCTGCTGGGGGTTCATCTCCCCCAGGCCTTTGTAGCGTTGGATGTTCGCTCCCGCCCCCATCTCCTCCATGGCATTGGCCATCTCCCGGTCGCTGTAGGCATAGGCCTCCTTCTTGCCCTTCCACACCTTGTACAGGGGCGGTTGGGCCAGGTACACGTGCCCGTTGTCTATGAGGGGGCGCATGTAGCGGAAGAACAGGGTCAGCAGCAAGGTGCTGATGTGCGCCCCGTCCACATCGGCATCGGTCATGATGATGATGTGGTGGTAGCGCAGCTTGGCCAGGTCGATGTCGTCCTTGATGCCGCAACCCATGGCCGTGACCAGGTTGCGGATCTCCTCGCTCCCCAGGATGCGGTCCATACGGGCCTTCTCCACATTGAGGATCTTGCCGCGGATGGGCAGGATGGCTTGGAACATGCGGTCCCGGCCCTGCTTGGCGCTGCCTCCGGCGCTCTCCCCTTCCACGATGAAGAGCTCCGACTTGCTGGGGTCGCGCTCGCTGCAGTCCGCCAGCTTCCCTGGCAGGCTGGAGCCTTCCAGGAGGCTCTTGCGCCGGGTGAGGTCGCGGGCGCGCCTGGCGGCCTCCCGGGCGGTGGCAGCCTCCACCGCCTTGCGAATAATGGTCTCCGCCACGCGGGGGTTCTCCAGGAGGAACTCCTTCAGCTTCTCCCCCACCAGGGACTCCACGATGCTGCGGACCTCGCTGTTGCCTAGCTTGGTCTTGGTCTGGCCCTCGAACTGGGGCTCCGGCACCTTGAGGCTGAGGATGGCCGTCAGGCCCTCCCGGGTGTCCTCCCCGGTGAGCCCGTCCGTGTCCTTGAACAGGTTGTGCTCCCGACCGTAGTCGTTGATGGTGCGGGTGAGTGAGGCTCGGAAACCGGACAGATGGGTGCCGCCCTCCACGGTGGTGATGTTGTTGACGAAGGAGTGCACGTTCTCGTTGAAGGCGTCCGTGTACTGCATGGCCAGCTCCACCACCACCCCATCCTTCTCCCCCGAGATGAATATGGGCTCGGGATGCAGGGGGCTGCGGCTGCGGTTCAGGTAGCTGACGAACTCCACTATGCCGCCCTCGTAATGGTAGTGCTCCCCCCGCCCCGTCCTCTCGTCCTGGAAGTGGATCACCACGTTGCGGTTCAGGAAGGCCAGGTTTCTCAGTCGGTACTGCAGGGTGTCAAAATCGAAGTTCGTGGTCTCGAATATGTCCTCATCCGGGAAGAAGGTGGTCGTGGTGCCGGTGCGGTCGGTGTCCCCCAGAACCTGCACCGGCCCGGTAGCCACGCCCCGACAGTAGGTCTGCTGGTGTATCTTCCCGTCCCGGTGCACCTCCACATGCATGCAGGACGACAGGGCGTTGACCACGGACACGCCCACCCCGTGCAGGCCGCCGGAGACCTTGTAGTTCTTGTCGTTGAACTTGCCCCCGGCGTGCAGACGGGTCATAACCAGCTCCAGGGCGGAGACGTTATACTTGGACTGCATGCCCACCGGGATGCCGCGCCCGTCGTCCGTGACGGTGACGGAGCCGTCCTTGTTGATGCTGACGATTACGTAGCTGGCGTTGCCGCTCATGACCTCGTCGATGCTGTTGTCCACCACCTCGTATACCAGGTGGTGCAGTCCTCGGTCGTCGGTGCTGCCGATGTACATCCCCGGCCGTTTCCGCACCGCCT
>JBFWLS010000026.1:0-7268 GCA_050251995.1 Candidatus Methanomethylophilaceae archaeon | reverse complement strand
CCTCTTCTGGTCTCCTCGTTGTTCGTATTGTGGCGACAGGACGTTAATCGTATGCGGCCGGAGAGGATGCTAAATCAAGCCCCGGAGATTATCGGCACCATGGGCGTTTCCATAAGTCAATACGGCTCTTTGGACCTGGCGGTCCGAAGCGCCGCCGGGGATGGGGACAGCCATCTACATAGGATGTTGCGGGAGGCGGCTTGGGACGTGGACAAGCGCTCCTTTTCAGATATGAAGGAGGCGCTTATTGGTTGTAGCCGCGGTCTCCCCCCCTCTCTTTCTCCGGTACGCCGATCCCTGAACCTCCTCATGGCCGCTTGCGAGGTTGAGGGAGGGGAGAGACAGCGAATGGTGGATGATGCGAATGAGAGTGTAACGACAGGATTGAAAGAGCTGGGGGAGGTTTACTGTTCCAGTCTGAACGTTCCCGCTATGGTGATATTCAGTTTGGTGGTGATGGTCCCGGTGATCGCCATGTCCCTTCTGCCCCTGCTTAGCTTCTCTGGGGCCGGGGGGTCGGCCATCATGGGCATGGTGCTCCCGGTGCTGATCCTAGTGGCCGTACCATCTCTGGCCACAGTCTACCTCTTGCATCTCATCCGTTCCAATCCCTTTCGGGAGATGGCTCAGAAACAGGATATGAGGCCCTTCCTCTGCCTGCTGGCCACACCGCTCTTAGCATTTGTGATTTATCTGGTTACCGGGGATGCTCCACTCACTTTGCTGGGCGCATTCGCCCTGCCCGGTGCTCTGGCTTACCTGGCCTCTCATCCCTCTGAACGAGAGTTCAAGAGCCGCGAGACCACTGTGGTCTGCTTGCGCGAGTCCTTCATGGAGATGGGCAATCGCTTGCTCTCCGGCGAGCCGTTGTTCAGCGCCATGGAGCAGACCTTACCTGATCGGGCTGAGGGGCAAGGGGTTCGGTGGCAGGTCTCCAACAAACTACGCTTGGGTAGGGAGGATGAGACGGCGGTTCTGCAGAATGCCATCGCCCCTTTCTCCATATCCTTATCCTCTGCCTACGCCGCCGTATCTAGGGCAGCTGAGAGGGACCCACGTGCAGCGGGGAGGCTATGCATCAATCTGGGGAGATTGTTGCAAAGCCAAGCGTCGGTGAGGAAGAATATCCAGAATCAGCTGCGCAGCATGATGGACATGATGAACGGGACGGCGGCGGTCTTCGCTCCTTTAATCCTCGGTATCAGTTCGGCCATGATGTTGCCAATCATGCCGGCCGGGAACGGCAACGATGGGAGCCTGACCCTGATGTTGGGGATCTATCTGGTGCAACTTTGCCTCATCAGCGCCTTTATGACCACTTATCTGATGGGCAAAGGGGGGGCGGGCACAGCAATGCGGAAGTTCACTGCTCTGTTGCCAGTGGCTATCAGCGTCTTCCTGTTGACGTCTGGCTGGGGCGGTTGACCATGGTCAGGTTGACATCGAAGAGATCCTCGTCCTCCATGCGGAAGAGTTCCAGGGACCGTTCCTCCTCTCCCACTTTGGACATCTCGCGGTCGACCTTGTCTCGTATCTCCTTCTTCAGCTCTATGACCATCTTGTTTCCCGCCTCATCCATGAAGTTAGCCATGGCGAAGCCGCCCTTGTGCACGGTAATGTTGTCTTTTCCCAGGGTGCATGAGGATGAAAGTTGGATGCCGTCCACCAGGCAGGACAGGGGCGGTTTGTTCCCAGTGTAAACATTGGCGTAGATCTTCTCCGGGAAGCGCTCCCGTGCCATCTTGCCCATTTTGTATCCTAAGACCACGTAGGGCCCCAGATGTCCATGGAACGACTTCAGGATGTGCAGCTCCAAAGGCAGGTCTTGCATAGGGCCTACAACCGTATCTTACGTAATTAGGCTTTCCTTGCAGAACAAATAAGAGTGGAATTGTGCATTCCAGCAATGCATGTCTGTCCGACACTTCGCCAATCTCCTGTTCGCAGTGTTCGGCCTGTTGCTGCTCTGTGTAGTACTGGCGCCATTGTTGGCACCTAGCGGTACGATGACGGATTTGGACGGACGCGTGGGCACGGTGGACCATGAGGAGTCGTGGGAGGTGTTGGATCCGTTCACGGGCATGGTCTATCGGGTCGGCGACTACTTCTGTCATCAGATATCGGAGCGGAGTCTGACAATCAATGACAACCAACTGCCCCTTTGCGCCCGCGACCTGGGGGTTCTGGCGGGCTTCGTGCTGGGGGCATTCTTGTTCCTGATATTTCCCCGTACGCCGCCTTGGTGGGTTATCGCCGCCTTGGTGGCGCCCATCGTCTTGGACGGAGGCCTCCAGGCCCTGAGCGACTACGTTTCCTGCAATCCGATGCGGCTAAGCACCGGGCTGCTAGGCGGTGCCGGAGCCTTTTTGGGCATGTTAAGGCTGATGCAGGGGTGGTGGGACGATTTGATGCAGGACGAAGGGTGAGGTAGGCAGGCACAAGGTCCTGACGCGATGCCCTCCCAGATTCAAGATTCGGAGCACAGCCATCTCCAGTGCATAGAAAGGAAAGGTCTTATCCGCTACCTACCTCATTAAAGGAATCGATAGCACTGATTAAATAGTCTTTGTCTGGGTGGTCGGAGGTGACTATGTCCGGATACGAGATTAATTTCATTAAAAACCTTTAAATAATGTGTCAATAATCAAGAATATCGAGTTTATATTACTCAACTTTTCACCTTAATGCTCTTTTGGCAGGTGCAGACATATGGATGATCAAACTTTGAAAACTGGTACCACGACGATTGGTATCGTAACGAGTGAGGGTGTGGTCCTGGCCTCGGAGCGCCGGGCTACAATGGGGAACATCATCGCACACAAGGAAGTCCAGAAGGTCTTCAAGATCGATGATAACTTGGGCATGACCATCGCCGGCGTGGTCGGTCACGCACAGCTTCTGACCCGGTACGTGAAGGCGGAGGTGCAACTCTACCGCTTGAAGAAAGGGTCGCCCATGACAGTCAAGGCCGCATCCACCCTGGTGGCCAACATCGTCCGCAACGGGTTCTATGTCGGTCTGATAGTGGGCGGATGGGACCGCAACGGCGGTCATGTCTACAGCATCGATGGAGCCGGTGGCAGTATCGAGGACAAGTATGTCTCCGTAGGTTCCGGGTCCGTATTCTCCTTAGGGGTGCTGGAGAACGGCTACAAGGACGACCTCAGTCTGGACGGTGCAGTGGATCTGGCTATCGCCAGTCTGAACGCCTCCATGCGCCGGGACTCCGCCAGCGGCAATGGCATGATGGTGGTCACCGTCAACGACAAGGGATTCACGGAGGTTCCTGAGGACGAGCTGATCACCAGAACGGAGAAGCTGGGATTCAAATACCCCAACTAATCAAACCTATTTTCCTTCACTTTTTATCCAAGTTGGTCGAAACATGAACACTGACAGGCTATTCGAGAGCTTGCGGGAACAGGTGCGACGCATCGTCCCTGCAGACATTAACATCAGCTCTATAGAGTTCGAGGGGCCAGAAGTGGTGATTTACACCAAAGAGCTGGAGAAGTTCGCTGGCAACAACCTCATTATAAAGAAACTGGCGCAGGGTCTGCGCAGGCGCATCGCCGTCCGTCCTGACCCCTCCATGCTGGCGAACCCGGACACGGTGGAGGCCAGAATTAGGGAGATGGTCCCGGAAGAGGCGGAGATTGTGGACATTTTCTTCGAACATGACACAGGGGAGGTGACAATCGAGGCCATCGCCCCTGGCATCGTCATCGGCAAACACGGTGCCCTCCTGAACGAGATCAAGAAGGAGGTGGGATGGGCTCCCAAGGTGGTCAGGGCCCCGCCCATCCCCTCGAAGTCCGTCTCAGATGTGCGCAATTATCTGCGGCAGAACCAGGACCAGAGGAAGGAATTCCTGAAGAAGGTGGGCCGCAAGATTGCCCGCCCTACCTTGGAAGGGGAGAACTGGATACGCATGACCTCTTTGGGTGGCTATCGTCAGGTGGGCCGTAGCGCCACGTTGTTGCAGACCCGTGAGAGCCGCATCCTCATCGATTGCGGCATGGACCCCTCCAATGGGGAGGCCTCGCCGTATTTCAGCGTCCCGGAGATGCAGCCTCTGGACGCCATCGATGCCGTGGTCATCACCCATGCCCACCTGGACCATTGCGGCCTGCTACCAGTCCTTTACAAGTACGGCTACGATGGGCCTGTTTACTGCACTGCGCCCACACGGGACCTGATGTCTATACTGCTCATCGATTCCTTGAAAGTGTCATATGGCGAGGCTAGGAAGAGCCCCTTCGACTCCTCCCATATTCGGGACACCGTGTTGCACACCATACCCCTGAAGTATGGGGAGACCACGGACATCTCACCTGATATCCGTCTCACATTCCAGAACGCTGGCCATATCCTGGGCTCCGCGGTGGCTCATTTCCACATCGGTGACGGCCTTCACAACATCGCCTTCACCGGGGACATGAAATACGAGAAGACATGGCTGTTCAATGCCGCCAACAACCGCTTCCCCCGACTGGAGACGCTGGTTATCGAGTCCACCTATGGCGGTCACAATGATTACCAGCCCAGCCGTGGCGATGCCTCCAAGCAGATGCGGGAGGTGCTGATACGTGCCATGGAGAAGGGTGGCAAGGTCTTGGTGCCGGTGTTTGCGGTTGGACGTTCCCAGGAGGTCATGCTGGTGATCGAGGAGATGGTTCGGAGTGGCAAGTTGGACAAGGTCCCCGTGTATCTTGACGGCATGATATGGGAGGCCACAGCCATCCATACCGCCTACCCTGAGTATCTCAACAGCCAGCTGCGTACGCAGATCTTCCAGCAGGGGGAGAACCCCTTCCTGAACGAGATCTTCAAGCGGGTGGAATCCCAGAGCATGCGGGAGGAGATATGCCACTCACCTGACCCCTGCATTGTGCTGGCCACGGCGGGGATGATGAACGGCGGCCCGGTGCTGGAATACTTCAAGGCCTGGGCTGATAACCCGTTGAACTGGCTGATCTTCGTAGGTTACCAGTCCGAGGGCAGTATAGGGCGTCAGATACAGCGTGGCAGGAAGGAGATCACCATGTCCGAGAAGGGCAACTCCATCAACCTGCCTATCCGTATCAACACCGAGACCATCGACGGTTTCTCTGGGCACTCCGACCGGCGGCAACTGATGAACTATATTTCGTCCCTGGATCCCAAGCCGGATAGAATCATAATCGGCCACGGGGAGGACCGCAAGTGCACGGATCTGGCCTCATCGCTGTACAAGAAGTTCAACATCGAGACCCGGGCGCCGCAGAACTTGGAGACGGTCAGGCTGCGTTGAGGGTGGAGACATCGGTCTCCGTGCCCTCCTTCCCCAAAAGTACCACGCGGCTGTCCGGCTTCTCATTCAGCACCTGCATGTCTAGAGAGGAACCCAACCGTCGGGAGAAATCCAAGATTTCTTCATGCGAGGGCATGTTGGCTAGACTGAGGCGTTGCCGGGAACCGCCCACGAAGACATATCCCTTGGGCTCTACCATCTCCACACCGGAGCGGCGGTCGAGGGCGGCGTACTCCTCCTCCCATCCCAGGTTGAGATCCTTGACCAGGGTGTGACGGATGACCTTGCGGGTTTCCAAGGAGGGAAGGATGTCCAAGGTGCGCAGGAGGTTCTCCCATGCATCCGGGGTCTTGGGTCGGCAGACCTTCTTATGCACCGCCTTGTTGGGGGCGGCCACGGTGACATAAAGCTGTCTGGGCAGTACATCCAGCTCCTGCAGTTCCTGTGGGTAGGTGCCATTGGTGACCAGGAATGTAGTCATGCCACGATGATGGCATTCCCGCAGGAGTTCGCCTAGGTACGGGTATACGATGGGCTCCCCAGCCAGAGATATGGCCACCATGTTGGGGTTGCTAGCCTCCTGAAACATCTCTTCTGAGCAACGCGGGTCTCCTTTGAAACCGGAGATTAGCTTGCGATGTTGGTGGATGAGGCTATCCAGCATCCCCTTGGGCTCGGACCATTCCTCCACAGTGAAGTCATGACCCTGAACCCTCCAACAGAAAAGGCACATCTGGTCGCACTCGTTGATGGCAGGGGTTATCTGCAGACACCGGTGGCTCTTGATGCCGTAGAAATCCTGCTTGTAGCAACTGCGCTCATGCAAGAGGCTCTGGCGCATCCAATGGCAAAGCTTCACGGCAGCGTGTTCGTTGTGCAGGCGGTACTGCTGTTTTAGCAGAAGCTGTCGGTAGGATTCTTCCATCATGGTCTATCAACTCAGAACTGCAGGAGGCTCTTCTGCCCCTTGGGCGGCAAAGGCTTGCTGGGCTCGGGGCGTTCCGGACGGGCTTTCTCTTGTGCCGGAACCTTTCTGATAGGGGGTCCCTCCTCACCTGCCATAGCCGCCTTCACCAGAGGGGAATCAATCTTATCGTCCATTATGAAGGCCAGCTCATCCGCGTCCAGGTCCAAGGCCCTGACCAGATGGCAGCGGAAGGAGGCGTTCTCCTTGGCAATAGCCTGTAGGAACGGCAGGATGTCCTGGCGGGCGCGGGAGCTGGAGGTATGGCAATGCTCACCAATCTTAGCTGTGACGCCGTCTTTCAAGTTGCGCACGGACTTGCTACGGGACATCTTCATGAGATATCCAGGGAAACGGAAACGGGATGAGTGGGAAGGCCGGGTGATACGCGCCTGCGCCACGCCAAATGACATGAGGTCGGAGGCATAGCTCCAGAAGCGGTAGTACTGTCTCCTCCTGACCCTGCCCAGGAAGATATCTGCACGGGAGAGCTTCTCATATCCCTTTACCAGTTCCCCCGGCTGCCGGAACTCGTAAGGCATGTTCTCATCCACCCAGAGGAGGACGTAATCCGGGCTCTCATCTATCTCAGACATCGTACGATGGGCCTTTGTGGCATCGTTGGAGCGGAAGATAGAGGACATGAGGTCGTACATATCCTTGCGGACCACACGACCGGTCAGGTTCCCCGTGTCCGCCTCTACTAGCGTTGCCCGTCCCAAGGCTAAGGACTCCAGGTCCCGCACGGCGGCGCGGATGTCGCCTTGGGAGTTCTCTGCGATGCTCATGAGCGTGCGATCGTTGGCCTGCACCCCCTGGGCACTGGCGATGGCGGACAGTATCTTAGCCGTCTCACTGGCACGGGGGCGGTAGAAACTGATCTGCAGGGTATGCGTTTTGAGGGCGGAGCTCTTACGGCTAAGGCCGTAAAAGTCGTTCACAATGAGCACCACTGGTTGCCGGGTCTCCTTGATGAGCTCCACGATCGCTGGTACAGCTCCCTTGTCCTCA
>JBFWLS010000025.1:0-7333 GCA_050251995.1 Candidatus Methanomethylophilaceae archaeon | reverse complement strand
CACCCGGACCGCGCCGTCACCGACCCGGCGGTCTATTGGATTACCGATAACGAGGCGTCCTTCGTGCCGCCGCCCCAATACCTCACGCCCTGGGCCCCCCGGCTGGAATGGGTAGCGTCGGTGTGGGGAGCGGAGACGGCGTGGGCGGTGACTTCCCTCAGCCCAGCTGTCCCCGCGCTCCTGATGAAATACAGGGCGTGAAGTCATGTGGACACAGACCGGGAGCGCGTCTTCTCCGTGGCCATACATCTCCTGGCATACTCCGTTGCCTTCCTGATGGCGATCATGGCCACCTACCCGGCCACGCAATAGCTAGGCCTTGGCAACCCGACACAGGCACTGCTGGTCACCCTTGCTGCCCTCAGTCTTACCACAGTGATCGATCCCTTCCTAGGAAGGAGCTCCGCCCCGGTCCTAAACGACCGTGGCCTTATCCTGACTTACATCTCCGCCACACCCGTACTGTACACCCTTTGTTTCTTCGCCTTCTGGAGCCTACCAGTGGTCTCTGAGGCCTCCTCCGTGGGACTCTCCGGGGCGGCGGTCTATGCGGCACTGTTCTGTGTGGCGAACGCCATAGGATGCCCTTTGGGCGGCCTCATGGCCGACCGTGGCCGGGCAACACAGGGGTGGCAGAGGCCCTTACTCGGCCCTCTGCGGCATGGTGACCCTGCTGGTCCTCTGCCTGGACTTTGCCTGTCCTATGGAGGGGAGCGACGTGATGGTCCTGGGGACGCTGCTCTTCCTCATGGGGGTTCCCTTCGCTGACATGCAGACCACACACATGCCCCCCAACGCAGACCTGGCCCCGCCGAAGATGATGGCCCGGGCATTCGGGATGTGAAACCTGGTGGCGAAGGTCGGCGCCGTGCTGTCACCGGTCCTAGCTGGCATCCTGAGGGACCCCACCGGGTATTGACCCCTCTCCATCTACGTCAACGCGGCGCTGCTGGGCATCAGCCTGATGCTGGTGGCCTTGGTGAAAAGAAAGGATTGAAGAGGTTTAGCTGCGGATTTCCACCGACTTTCCCACGCTGCCGTCACGGTTCACGGTGACGTGCTTGATGGGCACTTTCACGCTGGAAGCCTCCACCGCCATCTTGGCCACGTTCAGTAGCCCCATGCAGCAAGGGACGTCCATGGTCATCACACGGATGGACTTGACGCCGCCCTCCTCGATAATGGCCCGCAGGCGGTCCATGTACTCCGAGGGGTCGTCGTCCACCTTGGTGCAGGCGGTAGCGAGGGCTTTCTCGCCTCGCCATCCCCCTCCTGGCTCATCGCAAACGTAACCGGCGCAGTTGGCGGTCAGCAGCAGCTCCTTGCCCTTCAGGAAAGAGGAGCGGGGGTTGATCAGCCGGAGCTGTATGGGCCACTGCTTGGTCGGTGCGGACGTGTTCTGCAGAATCAATGGCTGCTGCTTGTGGCAGTCGCACTCCGGGCTGACGCAGGAACCTTCCTGTCCATCCCCCTGGTCGTGCTCCGGCACCATGATGCCTTTCTCCTTCAGGTAGTCCAAAGCCTCTTGGTACCAAACGGTCTCGCTATGGTGCAGCAGATGCTCCAGATGGGCCTTGATGAGGGCTTCCCCGCCAGGGATGATATTGTCGATGACCTTGCGTTCATCATATGGCTCCGCCACCCTCTCCTCCCGTACAATGGCATCTTGGGGGCAGTCGCCGATGCAGGCGCCCAGACCGTCGCAGAAATCGTCCCGCACCAGTCTGGCCTTGCCGTCCACCAGGGCGATGGCCCCTTCCGGGCAGGCATTGACGCATTGGCCGCAGCCGTTGCAGCGGTCCTCCAGTATCTTGATTATCCATCTCTTGGACATGTCTACCTCACTCTATGCTCAGGGTGACCATGTCGTCTGCAACGTTGCTGTTGGGCATGATGTTGAAGTTCTCCACCAGCACATTCAGCACGTTGGGCGAGACGAAGGCCGGCAGCCGGGGGCCGAGCATGATGTCCTTGACTCCCAGGGACAAGAGGGCCAGCAGGACCAGGGCCGCCTTCTGCTCGTACCAGGAGATGTTGAAGGACAGCGGCAGCTCGTTCACACCCACCCCGAAGGCCTCTGCCAGCTTGGTGGCGATGACCACCAGGGAGTAGCAGTCGTTGCACTGTCCGGCGTCCAGCACCCTAGGGATTCCACCGATGTCCCCCAGATGGAGCTTGTTGTAGCGGTACTTGGCGCACCCGGCGGTGAGTATCACCGTATCCTTGGGCAGGGCGGAGGCGAAGTCAGTGTAGTAGCTGCGGTCCTTGTTACGGCCGTCGCAACCAGCCATGACCACGAAGCGCTTGATGGCTCCAGACTTCACAGCCTCCACCACCTTGTCCGCCACAGACAGCACCGTGTCCCGAGCGAAACCGATGACGATCTCCCCCTCCTCTATGGATTTCGGCGGGGCGCAGCGCTTGGCGTGCTCGATGACCATAGAGAAGTCCTTCTGCCCTCCCTCCGGACGGTCGGCGATGGACTTCAGACCGGGGAACCCGACCACGCTGGTGGTGTAGACACGGTCCTTGTAGCTGTCCTTGGGCGGCACCAGGCAGTTGGTGGTGAGGACCACGGGGCCGTTGAAGCTCTCGAACTCGTCCCTCTGCTTCCACCAGGCGTTGCCGTAGTTGCCCACGAAGTGCTCGTAGCCCTTGAAGGCCGGATAGGCGTTGGTGGGCAGCATCTCGCCATGGGTGTAGACGTCCACGCCACTGTCCTTGCTCTGCTCCAACAGCTCCGCCAGGTCCTTGAGGTCATGACCGCTGATCAGGATCCCAGGACGGTCCCGCACGCCGATGTTCACCCTGGTGATCTCTGGCTTGCCGTAGGTCTCGGTGTTGGCCTGGTCCAGCAGGGCCATGGTGGTCACACCGACCGTGCCGGTCTTGAGGACCAGGGCTAGGAGGTCCTCCACAGACATGGGCTGGCGTATGGCCACCAGGGCCCCCTGCATGAAGGCCTCGATGCTCTCGTCCCGGTAGCCGAGGATGCTGGCATGCTCGTAGTAGGCGGCCATGCCTTTCAGCCCGTACAAGACTAGGGACCGTAGGGAGGTTTCGTCCTCCGAACCCATGGACATGATTCCCACCTCCTTAGCCTTGGCGGCATAGTCACCGTTCCAGTTAACCCAGTCCTCGCTGTAGCTCTTCCCGCTGCGAGACTTCAAATCATCACGCAGAGCCAGGGACTCGGCGATGCGGTCCTGGAAGTATTGGGGGTCGAAGTTCACGTTGGTGATGGTGGAGAAGAGCATGGAGGTCACGAAACGACTCTCCTTCTCCATGTCCTCCCCCTTCTCCCTGATGTCCTTGGCCACATAGGATATCCCAGCCAGGGTGTAGATCAACAGGTCCTGCAGCTCGGCCACCTGGGCCGATTTGCCGCAGACGCCGCCAGTGGTGCAGCCTTGGCCGCCCTTGGTCTCCTCGCATTGGTTGCAGTACATATCTTTCACGCTCCTTGACCCCCGGGCCTCGCCCAATGGTATTCAATTGATACTAAGTATACAATAGATACTAACGTATATATAGCGGTCAGTATCTCCGAGTATACCATGGATGAGAACTGCACGGTTTACCGTACTATGGCGTACCTATCCAAACGCTGGTCCATGCTGATACTCCTGGAGCTCTTCAAGGGTCGGGACGGGAGCAAGAGGTACACGGAACTTAAGGGCGACCTGCCCGGGATCACACCCAAGGTCCTATCCACACGCCTGAAGGAGCTGGAGGCCGAAGGACTCATCCGGAAGAAGGTGGACCTGTCCTCATTCCCGATACGCAGCGACTACCAGCTCACGCCCGCCGGGCGAGCCCTCATAGACGTGGTCAAGAACCTGAAGGCCTGGGCTCTGGTGTGGAAGATCGACAACGAGGCCTGCATGAGGATGGACTGCGCCCGTTGCCGCCTCTGATCTCAGACCGGGCGCGCCCGAGGATAACTGCCCAGGATCTTGAAGTGGGCACAATGCCCCTTCAGGCCCTCCAAGGCCCGGGACATGGGCCCATCGTCCTGATGACCCAACATGTCCACGAAGAACACGTACTCCCAGTTGCGGTCGCGCACCGGTCGGCTCTGGATCATGCTCATGTTGATGCTCTCCTCCTTCAGGGGCAGGAGGGCGTCATGCAGCACCCCCGCCCGGTCCAGGAGGGAGAAGCACACCGAGGTCTTGTCATCCCCGGTAGGGAGGGGGGTGCTATGGCCTATGACCAGGAAACGGGTAACGTTCCCGGCCCGGTCCTCGATCCCCCGCACCCGGATGGGGAGCCCATAGAGCGAGGACGCGGCCTCGGAGGCAATTGCCGCCGCCCCCTCCTCGTTTAAGGCCGCCTGCACGGCCGCGGCGGTGCTGGTGACCTCTTGTTCCTCCACCCCTGGAAGGTGCTGGGAGAGCCAGGTCCGGCACTGCCCGAAGGCCTGTGGATGACTGTAAACGCGCCCCACCTCCGACAGGGCGCCGGAGCTGAGCAGGTGATGGCTGATGGGCTGGCTTACCTCCGAGCATATGCGGACGGAGGAGTTCAAGAGACGGTCCAAGGTCTGTGCTACCACCCCTTCCAAGGAATTCTCCACTGGCACCACCCCCAACTCAGAACGCCCGCTCTCCACGTCTCGGAAAACGGCATCGATGCTGTGCGCGGCCTCGATGCTGGTAGAGCCTCCGAAGAGGGACAGTGTAGCTTGATGGGTGTGCGAACCCGCTGGTCCCAGGTAGGAAACCGCACCCATGCCCTGCAGGTCCTTGGAGGCGGACAGTATCTCCCGGTAGATGTTCCGCAGGTGCTGCGGTCGGGTCGGCCCCATCATGCGGGACTGGAGCTGGCGCAGCAGGTCCGCCTCCCGCGCAGGCTGGAACGCCTCCCTGCCATCGCCGGACTTCAATTCGCCCACGGCCACGCTTATCCTGGACCTCTCGTCCAGGAGACGCACCAGCTCCGCGTCCACGGCGTTGATACGTTCCCGCAACTGCCTCAAGGCCTCCTGCTTGTCGCTCATGCCTGGGCATCGCACTGATGCGTGATATATATTGTCATGGCAGGAAGACAATGATTTAACCGGATTCAGCATACTGTCTTCCACAGGAGTGAGGGAATGAACGATGGAGAGCGCATCCTGGAGGGATTGGCAGTACCGGAGGTCATCCTGCAGACCATCTCTGAGAGAGGGGGCATGGAAGGCTTGTTGCACAGCATACCGGGCGATGAGGAGCTGCAGAAGGAGGCGGAGGTGCACAAAGCATTGTCCGACCCCATCCGACTACGGATCATGCACGCCCTGGAGCACACTGAGCTCTGCCCTTGCATCCTGAAGGAGGTCGCTGCTGTCACCGATTCCCGCCTCTCCTACCACCTTTCCAAACTGGAGGAGTCCGGCCTCATTGGCTTCGACCGGGAGAAGAACTGGAGACTCTACCGCCTCACCGAGGTGGGGCGCGAGGTCATAGGGCGTCCCTGAGTTGTTGCGGTAGCTCCGACCGCATCCATGCCAGCAGGCCTCGTATGGCCTCGGCCTGCCTAGACTCCCCCTCGTTCGTGGCCACCGGATCCTGCAGAGGCAGGCGTAGACGGGGAGAAGAGGTCTGATAATTGACACATCCCTCCGCGGCCCCGCCACAGACGAACAAGACCAGATCGAAATCCCTCCCCTGGAACTCCTGGATGCCCTTGGAGCGCAGGTTGCGCACGTCGTAGCCCTCCTGCTCCAGGATCCTGCGCACCAGGGGGTTGACGCCGACGGGGGCGGTGCCGGCGCTGCTGGCGCTCCACCCTTCCACGTCCCGGTTGATGACCGCTTCCGCCATCTGCGAGCGCACTGCATTATGGGTGCAAACTACGAGAACCTCTTTGACCATGTGCATCCTTCTCCGATTCAACGGTATTTCAATTTGTTTTGAAATGCTATCGAGAAAGTGCTAGATAAAACCTCTTTATCAACATTGGAGCCGTCAAGCATCCTGTGTGTCTCGGCCATGATGGTGGATATGGGCAGGCTCTGCGGGCATATCTCCTCGCATCGGCCGCAGGCCACACAGTGCTTGGCCAGGGCGGACTCCTCCGTGCACATGTTGTACATGGTCTTGGACCAGGTGGCGTCCCCCTGCAGGAAGACTTCGTTGTACAGGGTGAGCATGCGGGGGATGTTAAGGCCCTCCGGGCAGGGCATGCAGTAGGCGCATCCGCTGCATGGGGCCCGCAGCCTCCTCCCCACCTCCTCCTTGACTTCCGCCAACAGGCCTAGGTCCGCCTCGTTCATGCTCCCCGGCAGGCAGTTGCGGGCGATGCGACAGTTCTCCTCCACCTGAGACAGGGAGTTCATGCCGCTGAGGACCAGGTCAACATCCTCACGGTTCCATAGCCAGCGCAGGGCCCATTCCGCCGGGGACCATCCTCTATCGTCCTGGAGCATGGATTGGAAAAAGAGATCCTGCCGAGCGAGGAAACCGCCCTTCAGGGGCTCCATTATGACCACTCCCAATCCACGGGACCGCGCCTCCTGCAGCCCTTCCTCGCCCGCCTGAATGCGGTGGTCGAGGTAATTGAACTGTATCTGACAGAAGTCCCAGTCATGTGCATCCAGGATCTCCCGGAAGAAAGGGGTGTCGGCATGGGAGGAGAAACCCACATGCACCACCTTCCCTTGGTCTCTGGCCTTCTCGATTGCTTCCAAGGCACCGAAGGACTGGAAGTCCTCCCAGCTATCCGGCTTCACGTTGTGCAGCAGGTACATGTCGATGTGGTCAGTCCGCAGGCGCCGCAACTGCTCGTCCACCAGCTCCCGGCAGTCCTGTCGAGAATGCACCGCGCCCCGGCTCATCTTGGTGGCCAGATAGACCTTGTCCCGATAATCGCCCAGGATCCTGCCCAGCACCGTTTCCGCGGTGCCGTCATGATACACCGGTGCGGTGTCCAGGTAGTTCACGCCCTGGTCGATGGCAGCATAGATGACCTGCTGGCTACGCTCCTCGTCCACCGGGGACATCCCCTCCCCCTGCACCGGCAGGCGCATACAGCCCATGCCCAGAGGGAAGACCGTGCATCCTGTCCTCCCTAACGTCCGCATCTTCATCGTCCTTCCTCCAGCATCTCTTCCTCGAACATCTGCAGCAGCTCGTCCACCCGGCTCTTCCATTCCCCCACACACGATTCCAAGTCCCTATTCACGGACTGGGCGCCACGGGCACTGTAAAGATGATAATACCCCCCTCCCTCCATGTTCACCGTGCGACGGTTCACCATATGGCAGGAGAGGAGCTTCTGCAGGCTACGGTACACAGAGCTGGGGTTCCTCCCCAGAGCGGAGGCTATATCGTCTGAGCGCATGGCGTCC
>JBFWLS010000024.1:0-7596 GCA_050251995.1 Candidatus Methanomethylophilaceae archaeon | reverse complement strand
AGACGCACGGAGTCCACCCCATGCTCCTTCATCAAGGCCAAAGGTTCTATGACGTTCCCTCTGCTCTTGCTCATTTTCTGTCCTTTGGGATCCAAGACCCAGCCGTGCATGAGCACCTCATCGTAAGGGGCGCGGTCGAAGGAAATGACACCAGATGCCAACTGGCTGTAGAACCATCCCCGTGTCTGGTCATGGGCCTCGGCGATGAAGCGCCCTGGCCACCAGCGGTTTAATTCCTTCTCCTGAGAGGGGTAACCTAGCTGGGCCCAGGCAGCGACACCGGAGTCGAACCAGACGTCCAGGACATCCGGGATACGCCGCATGTCTGCGCCGCAGTCGGGGCAACGGAAGCTGATGCTGTCGATCCAAGGCCGGTGGGGGTCCATGCCTTCTATGTAACCCCGGCCCTCTTTCAGCTCTTGGAAGGATCCCACTACCCGGATCTTTCCGCATTCGCAGACCCAGACTGGTATCGGGATGCCCCAGTATCTTTGCCGAGAGATGCACCAGTCCCGTGCGTTCTGCACCCAGTTGTACTCTCTGGAGGTCCCCGCCCATTCTGGGTTTCATTTCACCCTGTCTATTTCGGAGAGCATGCGGTCTTTCACGTCTTCTATTTTGATGAACCATTGGTCGGTGTTGCGGTATATGACGGAGGAACGGCAGCGCCAGCAGTGGCCGTAACGGTGTTGGATGTTAAGGCTGTGGAACAGGAGGTTGCGGTAGCTGAGGTCCTCGATGATGGAGTGGTTCACCTTTTGGGCCTTCTGTCCTTCGAACTGCGGGACTGCTTTGGTGAATCTCCCTGCCTCATCCACGGGGCAGAAGGGGTGCAGTCCGTAGCGACGACCAGTCTCAAAATCGTCCGGACCGTGTCCAGGGGCGGTGTGCACCAGACCGGTGTTGTCACTCTCCACATAATCTGCAAGCACAACCTTGTGGGTCCACTCGTTGGGATGGAGGTGCTCGTCATGAATTTCGAAGGGTGGGATGTAGGCCAGCCCCTCCAGTTCCTTGCCCATGTAAGTCTGGATGACACGTATGTCCATGTAGCCGCCCATCTCGGCGATGGACTCTAGTTGTGACTCCATGACGATGTATTGGTCGGTCTGGCCATCCTTTTTCATGCTGGCTCGAACGTACCGTTGCTCCGGGTGAACGGCCACGGCCATGTTGGCGGGCAGGGTCCAAGGGGTGGTGGTCCATATCAAGAGGTAGGCGGAGCTGTCCTTCAAGGGGAAGCGCACGAAAATGGACGGGTCCTCCTCGTCCCAGTACTCGATCTCTGCCTCGGCCAAGGCGGTCTCACAACGGGGACACCAGGTGAGCACACGGTTGGCGGACTCCAGCAATCCCCTCTCATAGGCCTTGGCGATGGTCCACCAAGCCGCCTCCAGGTAGGACGGTCTTAGGGTCTGGTAGGGATTCTTCCAATCCATCCAGACACCCAGTTCCTTGAACTGCTCTGTCATGCTGCTGTGTAGTTCCAGGGCGAACTTCTTGCAGGTCTCCACGAAACGGTCGATGCCGAACTCCTCAATCTCCTTCTTGGACCGAACCCCGACCTCCTTCTCCACCTTGACCTCGATAGGGAGGCCATGCATGTCGAAGCCAGGCTGGTCTCTGACATTCAGGCCGTTCATGCGCCAGTAGCGGATGAGCACGTCCTTAAGGGTCTTGTTCATGGCGGTACCCAAATGGATGGACCCCGTAGTGTAAGGCGGGCCATCTAGGAAATAGAAGTCCGGGCCATTGGAACGGAACTCTTTGGTCTTCTCGTAAGCATCGGTGGATTCCCAGAAATCCTGGATCTCCTTGTCCATCTTCTGCGCATCGTAGTTAGGTCGGACCTGCTTTATCATCGCTCGTCCCTTCCCGAGTCAGGACTGTCTTGCCTGAACCCGGTTCTGGGTAAACCCACTTGGAATATAAAGATGGCGAGCTCAGAACCACTTGTCCAAGGTTTGTTGCCTCTTCTGCTCCTCCTGTTGGTGTAGGGAGAGCTCGATCTTGTCCAGCACGGAGTCCACCCGGGCGGGGGAGAAGTCGTGGGTCTCGCATAGCAGCTCCTTCACCGCCTCCCTATCTGGAGCTCCCAGACGGAGGTCGTAGTCCGGGTTGTGGTCGGCATGCAGGAATATGTCACGGATGCTCTGGAAATCCTCTATCTCCATGCCGATGCTCTGCAGCGCCCCGAGGAGGTCGCCATGTTCCCGGATGAGCTTCAATCCTCTCTTGGGACCCACGCCGGCGATGCCCTTGTGGAAGTCGGTACCAATCATTATGCACATGTCCACCAGCTGTAGGCGGTCTATCTGCAGGTCTTCCAGAAGTTGGTCCAGATGGATTATCTCCACGTTGACGGTGCGATATAGGCCTTTGGCCCCCGGCATCTTCCTCCTACCCGTGACAGCCATGTTCCGGACCAAGCGGGGTGCCCCGAAAAGCAGGGAGTCATAATCCTGGGACCCAGCGGCATAGATGTCTCCTTGACGGCACATGTATGCCGCTTGAGCCTCTCCCTCCCCCGGGGCTTCCACCACCGGTATGCCCAGACCTTGGAGTAGAAGACGGGACGACTCCAGGATGTCATTGGTGAGGCGAGAGGATTGGGAGGCCTTGCTGAATGCCTTCTCCAGGTCGCCGCTCTCCCGGGCCTGTTTCCAATCCTCTAAGGCTTGTATCCTCCTCTCCCTTCTGTACTCCAAGGTGTCCGTCTTCATCTCTGGCGGTTTTCCATCAAAAACGAAGGAGGGAGAGATGCCGTTCTCCAGGAGGTTGGCGCTACGGTTGAGCAATCCCGAAAGATGGGAGGTCACACGACCTTGACTGTCTTTCAAGGGGGTGCCGTCTGGTTGTCGGATGATAGAAAGGAACTGATAGATGACATTGTGGGCATCGATGGCTATGCTCCGTCCACGTAGGTCGGAGAGCTCCAAATTTTTCGCTTCTATGAGTGAGGAGATGTTGACTCCCACGGCCTCTCACACCTTTTCTCGATCCTGGGGATGGTAGATGACGTAGCCAATGAAGATGGCCAGGAAGATCCACATCAGCAGGGCGATGATGAGGCAGATGTTGGCTTCCAGGAGGATGCTCCCGATGAGTAGGGTCAAGGAGACAGCTATGATTATAACCATCTGCACGATCCGGTCATCTTGTAGTCCCATGGTATCGGCCTCTAATCCCCAAATGATAGATTAATGTTTGCCATCCTAGAAGGAATGCCAAATGGCAATTTCCTTTGCCATATCCTCATTCCCGAACAAAGAGCTTCCTGCAGCCAGGACCGAGGCCCCCGCTTCGGCACAGGATCTGCCGGTCTCCCGATTGATCCCCCCATCCACGGCGACCTCAACTTCCAGGCCGTGTTCGTATATGAAGTCCCGAGCCTGACGTATTTTGGGTAGGCAGCAGTCCCGGAAGGATTGCCCTCCGAAACCTGGCTGTACAGTCATCACCAGGATGACATCCACCAGGTGCATGAATGGCATCACAGCGGAGAAGGGGGTATCGGGATTCAAGGACAGGCCAGCCCTCTTGCCCAGGCTACGGATCTTCCTCAGTGTGTCCGCCACCGCCTCATCCGCCTCTACATGTATGGTAATGATGTCCGAGCCCGCCTCGGCAAAGCTCTCCACATAGCGGGCAGGATCGACGATCATCAGATGGACATCGAAAGGCAGATTGGACAAAGGCCGCAAAGCCCTCACCACCTGCTGGCCGATGGTTATGTTGGGAACGAACACGCCATCCATGACATCTATGTGAACCCAGTCCGCGCCCGCTTCCTCCACTTTCCTCAACTCCTCGCCCAGACGGGCAAAGTCTGCAGACAGCATAGAAGGCGTTACCTTAATCATCATAATCTCGAACGCTCATCGTCCATTTTTACTTTTAGATGCCATGCCGCCGGAAAGCCATATATCCCACGGTAAGGATATAGCAGTCATGGTGAAAGACGGCGCCGGAGGCGTGTGTGATGTGGCTGGTTGCGAAGAGGCGGCAGAGAGGTCTATCGCTACCAAGAAGGTGACGGATTCTGGCCTTCCTTTGAAGGATGAAGGCATCAAGAAGGTCGGCCTGTGCAAGAACCACTATCGGGAGTACAAGAAAGCAACCAAAAAGGACCGGGAACTGGACAAGTTGAGCTGGTGAACCGTCCTTCATCAATCGTTTTTTATCGCTTCAAGTCTTAGGATGTTGACGTGATCCTCGAAGTCGTTTTCCTGGGCACCGGAGCCAGCGTACCCTCGCGGGAGAGGTCGCTGCCATGTACGGCCGTGCGCCGGGAATCGGATATAACGCTTTTCGATTGTGGGGAGGGTTCGCAGAGACAGCTCATGTGCTCTTCATTATCATTCATGAAGGTGGAGAGAATAATGGTCTCCCATCTACACGGCGATCATGTCCTGGGAATACCTGGCCTGCTGCAGACCATGAGCCTTTCCGGTCGGTCGAGGCCTCTAACCATAGCCGGGCCTGCAGGTCTGGAGGATGCGGTCCGAAGCATGTTGGACCTATGTCAGGGCGACCTCGCCTTTTCACTCTATATACAGGAGATGGCACCCGGGGAACGTTTGATTGCCCCCGGATTCGATATCTTGGCTGTCGAGGGCAGGCACAATATGGAATCCCTCTCCTATGTCTACCGTGAGGAGCCTCGTTCGGGCAGAATGTATAAATCCAGGCTGCATGAGATGGGGATTCCGGAAGGGGCACTATACTCCAGTTTGCAGAGAGGGGAGACGGTAGAGTGGCAAGGCAGGAGAATCACCGCCGCAGAGGTGCGGGGGCCAGAGAGGCCTGGAAGGGGTGTGGCCTACTCCGGTGACACCCTTCCGAACCCAGACTTCCAAGAGGCCGCCAGGGGCGTAGACGTCATGGTGCACGAATCCACCTTCTCACAGGCAGAGGCGGGGCTGGCCAAGAGTCATTTTCATAGCACCGCCCGCCAGGCGGCGGAGATTGCTAAGAATGCAGAGGCATCCATTCTGGTCCTCATGCACGTAAGCAGTCGATACAAGGACCCTGCCCCTCTCCTGGAAGAGGCTAGGGCGGTTTTCCCAGACACCCATCTGGCCCATGACTTCTTCCGTCTTCTGGTACCCCTCAGATGAGTTTTAGCATGTCAGCATTTGTTATAACTCCCATTATCTTGCCCTTCCGAGCCACCAACACCGCGTTGCAATTGGACATGAGCGAGGTCACGGTCTCCATAGGTGTGCTGTCGTTCACCACGGGGAAGGAGTCTTCCATCACACGGGCGATGCTCATCTCCCCCAGTTCTTCCATGGTCTTGCCTTGGCGGACCAGATCCAAGATGCTCCTCTCGGAGATGGATCCTACTGGCACATCGCCTTTCATGATTGGCAACTGGGAGTAGCCAGTGGTGCGCATGAGGTCCGATGCCGCCCGAACCTTCTCTGTGCATTGAATGGTCACCACGCCTTTGGAGGCCACATCCGCGGCGACCTTGCCATCCTCACCGTTACGGCAGATTTCCTCCAGGGTCTCGAAGAGCTTCACCACGGTTTCGTAACCGGCCGAGATGGTGCCCCTCTCGACCTTGGCGATGGTGCTCTGGCTTATGCCAGACCGCGATGCCAATTCAGACTGGGTGATATCCAGTTTCTTCCTCAGCTTCCTAATCTCCGATGTAGGAGGGAATTTCATAAAGTGTGAATGCAAGTATTCCTACATGAATATTTACTTGCATGCGTGGCACCGTGGCCCAGTTCTGATAGATAGTCCGATGATGGATTGACCTACGACCATCGATTCCCGTTATGAATCGAACGCCAAGTCGGATATCTGACTTCACCCCCGTCTTGCTGACCGAATCGGTTATGAACGCAAAGATGCTTACCAGAGACTGTATGCGCATCATAGACGTCCCCCAGTTTGGTCCCATGTTCCGCTTCGCTGACTACAATGTCTACTGGGCGCTTTATCTCATCTCGGACGGTAAGAGGGTGGGCCGCAAGAAATTAGCAGAGATGGTGGGGATCGGGGAAGGGAGCATGCGTCGCATAATCGACACCCTGCGGGACTGGGAGATGATAGATATCAAGCAGACCGGTATAAAGATCACCGCCACCGGGTTAGGCTTCCTCAACGAGCTCCCCATGAAGGTCCTGAATCTGAACATCGGCAACCTCGTGGTGGGTAACTATCAACAGTCCTTGCTGGTAAAGGGGGTGGCGCATAAGATTGAGAACGGTATGCAACAGAGGGACGCCGGCATTCGGGCAGGGTCTCTGGGTTGCACCACCATCGTGTACCGGAACGGCGTCCTCACAATGCCCCCTGATTGGAACATGGATAGAGAGAGACCCATATTGGCTAGCACCATCCGCCGGACCATCGATATGGGGGAAGAGGACATCATTATCGTAGGTGGGGCGGATAGGAAGGTGGATGCCGTGAACGGAGCCTTAGCCGCGGCCTTTGAACTATTCTGATGGCCAATAAACCTTTATCCGGTTTTTCCCTACATCATAACATGACAGAGGGCGGAGTGAGCATCAATGGCCTGAGCAAGAACTATGGGCTCACCCAGGCGCTTCACGGCATCCAGTTGGAGATAAGACCGGGCGAGGTGTTCGGTTACATAGGCCCCAACGGTGCGGGGAAGACCACCACTCTCAAATGCATCGTGGGCCTGATTCGGGATTACGAAGGGGAAATACTCCTCAACGGAAGGCCTCTTTCTGACGGAGGCTCCATTCACAGCATAGGCTACATGCCTCAGAGCCCACGTTTCGTCTCCTGGCGCACGGTGCATCGCGCCCTGCGCCTCTTCGGCCGTTTGAACGGTATGCAAGACCAGCTCCTGGAGGAGCGCATCGACGAGGTCTTGCAGATGCTGGGTATGGAGGATTACAAGGATATACCGGTGACGAGGCTATCTGGCGAAACCCTGCAGAAGCTAGGGTTCGCCCAGGCGGTGCTGCATTGTCCATCAATATTGATATTGGACGAGCCCATGTCATTGCTGGACCAAGGTGCCAGAAAGACGCTCCGAGGCATCATACGTGGCCTGCGGGACGAGGGCGCAACCGTCATCTTCTCCTCCCACATACTGTCCGACGTGCAGGACATCGCGGACCGGGTGGGAATCATCCAGGATGGACGCATCTTGCATGTGGGTCCCATGGAGGACATAAAGAGGGAGATGCGCGCCACAGGCATGGTGGACCTGGAGCTCTCTGTGGACCCTAAGATTGATATCAATGATGTCTGTGGGGTCTCTTCCGTGGCCTCCTTGGGTCCGACCTCCTATAGAATATCCATCGAAGACGGCCAGAGCAGTGATGTGGTCATCGATGAGATTATATGGAACATCATGAACAGTGGCGGTTCGGTGCGATCGTTGATGCCGGTCACACGGACCCTGGAAGACATCTACATGCGTTACCTCGCCGGGGGTACGGACCGATGAGCCTGACCATTTTGACACTGGATGAGGTCAACGGGTTCTACCGGTCCCGGCTGATGGCCGTCTTATGGGTAGGCCTCCCGTTGATGGCTCTGGTCTCCTATATGCTGGTTCCGGGGTCCTCCCTGGACGGGGTCCCATTCACAATAGTCACG
>JBFWLS010000023.1:0-7745 GCA_050251995.1 Candidatus Methanomethylophilaceae archaeon | reverse complement strand
GGCGCTCCTCCACCTCGTTCCTGATGCCCCCAGAGAGGTCCTTAATTATACTGACCAGCTTCTCTGGTTTCACACGGAAACCTTCCATATACTCCCGGTGCCTCTTCTGAAGGCTGCCCTCCCCGGGCAGCAGGCGGTCCAGTTCCTGTTTTATATCATCCATCCTACCCAGCGGGAGGCCGGGGGACCGGATGCCATATAGGGCCTCGGACTCCTTGTCGAAATCCAAAGTATCTCCAGAGAGGATAGAGGAAAGCGATGAGACGGCCTTGGTCTGGGCCAGAAGGAAATCCCTCCGCTGCCTTTCCCGTGCAACGACGTTCAAGCAAGAAAGCTCCTCTGCCGCCGCATCGGCTCGACGTTTAATCTCCTCCAAGGAGATGAGGCACGGGGATGTCCTCCAATCCGGGGGTCCGAAATAGGCATCTACGTAACCTGGGTCATGCACATCCATAGCCAGGGCCAGTCTCACGTATTCCCTGCCTATCCTGTTCATCGCGATTTCAGCTTCCATCATTCCTCAGACCTCGGCGTCAACGGCTGAAGCGCAATCGCATTTCCGGGAGGAAGGGATGCCTGGAAGCACCTTCTCCAAGAGCTGCGACACCTTGTAGAGGTTCTCGCTCATGGTCCTCAGAACCATGGCCAGATCCACAGGGTTGTCTTTCCAAACGTCATAATCGGTTATCATGGCCAGACTAACATAGCACATGCCGAGCTCCCGGGCCAGCTGGCATTCCGGTACCAGGGTCATGCCAATCACGTGGGCGAAGTTTCGGAACATTAGACTCTCGCCTTTGGTGGAGAAGCGCGGCCCCTCCACGCATATATATGTCCCTTTATCATGAGCAGGTATGCCCAGTTCCTGGGAGGCCCTGATGAAAGCATGGGTGAGGTCCGGGCAGAAAGGCTCCGGGATGGATATGTGCACAGTCTCGGGGCCGTCGAAGAAGGTGTAATCCCGGGTCTTGGTAAAATCGATGAACTGATCCACAATGACGATATCGCCTGGTTTGTACTCCTCCTGCAGCGATCCCACGGCGCAGGGAGAGATGACGATCTCCACGCCCAGTTGCTTCAAGGCATAGAGATTGGCATGATAAGGGACCATGTGTGGCGGGAACTGATGTTTTTCACCGTGCCGGGGCAGGAATGCCACTGGGACGCCCGCCAGCTCACCTATAAGTATCTCCCCGGACGGGTCGCCATATGGGGTGTCCATCTTGACCTTCCTGTCCAGTTTGAAGAGTTCCGGGTTGTATACGCCGGATCCACCTATTATTCCGATCCTCGGATTCATCTGTTGTGGTATGATTGTAAAGAGATAAAGGGATTGGTTTCAGAATCGGCGGATTATTTCTGAGGGCAGGTCCTCGACCGCCTTGCGGGCGAAGTCCACCGTGAGACCAGCACCAAGGGCCACCGTCATCGCCCTTTCATGGTTCATGAGGTCCTGTGGCCCATGTCCATCCGAGTTCACCAGCATCTTAGCGCCGAGGAGCATGCTTAGATTGGCTACATGCCCGTTGGTGACATTGTGTCCTTTGCGGCCGGTTATCTCTATTATCACATCGTTGTCGACGGCCGTCTGAACGTCCTCCTCGCTGATGAGTCCAGGGTGCGCCAGAACGTCCACGTCCATATTGTGGACGGCCACGGAATTAGTCCCAGCCATGACTGGCTCGTTCACGGTCTCACCATGGACCACCACCCATTTGGCCCCCAGGTTCTTTGCCCTTTTCACCAGCCGGTCAATCTTGCTGGGCGGGACATGGGTGATTTCCACTCCCGGTATGACCTGCAAATAATCCTCGCATAGGTCAACCGCCTTCACCACCTCGCTCACAGCTCTCTCTACATTTGTGAAGTCCACATGGTCGGTGATGGCGATGGCATCGTGGCCTAAAATCATGGCTCTACGCGCTAGCTCGCTCGGCAAGAGCTCCCCGTCGCTTATGAGGGTGTGGGTGTGGAAATCTGCTCTCATCTTCTCCGCTCCGCCAGCTTCTTGTAGACCTTGTCCATGGGCAGGCCTGTCTTCTCCACAGACACCATGACATGGTATATGAGGTCGGCCAGCTCCCAAGCCATCTCTTCTTGGTCGCCATCCTTTATGGCCAGGACGAACTCTCCTGCCTCCTCCACGATTTTCTTGCACATCTTGTTCTCGTCCTGCATGAGCTTGCAGGTGTAACTGTCAGGATTGGGGTTGTCACGGCGGTCACGGATGACTTTCTGCAACTCCGGTAGTATGTAGGCGGTGTTCTCCTTCTGGCCACAGATATCATCGTGGAAGCAGGACGGCCGGTTGAGGTGGCAGGAGTGGCCGATCTGCTCCACCCGTACCAGCAAGGTGTCCTGGTCGCAATCGGTCTCTATGGATTTAATGTATTGATAGTGGCCAGAGGTCTCGCCTTTCTTCCAGAGTTCCTGCCGGGAGCGGGACCAGAAATGTGTCATCCCGGTCTTCAGCATAAGCTCGTACGCCTCCCGGTTCGCCCAGGCGACCATGAGTACTTGGTTATTCAGATAATCCTGTACCACCACGGGTATCAGCCCGTCCTTGTCGAATTTCAGTTCCATCATCTCACCAGGACCCCATGGTCGCGGAGGTATTCCTTAACTTCTTGCACAGTGTGTTGTTGGTAATGGAAAATGGAGGCCGCCAAAGCCGCGGAGGCACCGGTCTGTTCGAAGACCTCATGGATGTGTTCGATGGACCCACAGCCTCCAGAGGCGATGACCGGTATGCTGACCGCGTCCGTAACGGCCGCCGTGAGCTCGATGTCGTATCCATCTTTGGTCCCATCCGCATCCATGGATGTCAGCAGGATCTCCCCCGCACCGCGGTCCTCCACCTCCTGCGACCATTCGATGGCATCCAGCTCCGTGGGCCTCGTTCCTCCATGTGTGAACACGGTCCAGTGGTCGCCGGTGTGTTTGGCGTCGATGGCCACCACAACGCATTGGCGTCCGAAGTCCTCGGCACATCGGCCGATGAGCTCAGGCTCGAAGACGGCCGCGGAGTTGACGGAGACCTTGTCGGCACCTGCATTGAGTGCATCCCTCATGTCGGTTTTTGAGCGGATGCCTCCGCCCACGGTGAGAGGGACGAACAGCTTCTCCGCTGTCTCCTCCACTATCCGGAGCATGGTCTGTCTCCCCTCCAGGCTGGCAGAGATGTCCAGAAAGGTTACCTCATCCGCACCCTGTCTTTCGTACTCCCGCGCCAGATCGGGAGGGTGCCCGACATCGCGGAGGTTCTGGAACTTGATGCCTTTTACCACCTTTCCTTCCTTGACATCCAAGCAGGGGATGATGCGTCTCGCCAACATCGATTATCCGCTCCTCATGACCGCTTGCTCCTTGGTGCTGAGCTCCTGCGAGCGGATTCTGAGCGCGGAAGAAAGGCAGTTGCCCAAGGCCTTGAAGGTGGCCTCTACGACATGATGTTCATCGAAACCACGGTGCACCATTACATGCAGGGTCATTCCCGCGGACATGGCGAAGCTACGTAGGAAGTGGTGGTACAGGGGATCAGGGCAATCCAGTTCGGCGAACGGACGGTCCACAAGGTCCAATGATACGGTCACCAAGGCATCGTCCATGGGGAGGGTGCAGGAAGCCATCCTCTCCACCGGGGTTTTTCCCTTGGCCTGGGCCAATGCCGCTCCCAGTACTATGCCCACATCCTCAATGAGATGGTGGATGTCGTCCCCCTCGGCACGTACGGTGAGATCGAAATCGGCATAACGGCCCAGAGTGCTGAGCATATGCTGCAGGAAGAAGTCCTGGCATTCGATGTCCGCACTACCGCTGCCATCGATGGTCAGGGCGATGCTGATGCAGGTCTCCTTGGTCTCCCGGGAAATAACGGCGTTCCTGTTCATACGACCACAGGGTACGATATCCTTTCCATTATGTAATCATTTACCATCTGTATCCGCAAGTATCGAGCCACATTCCCTTCTTGGTGAGGTCATAAGGCTGTTTTATGGGGCAACATGGCTCCATGAGCCCCGTTTGCGTGAATGGAGCATTTCTTAAAAAAATTCGGTGTAGATAATTTATATAAATAAGCATTGCCTAACCGCTTACGATGACGATGCGCAAGACCGCAGCAGCCTCTACAAAGCAGGACGGGGGTCAGAGGGTGGTGGTCTCCTGTGTCACATTCGAGACTGCCAAGGTCGTGGACCCCATTGTTTTCTATGATGCCCATCGCGTGCATCTGATCAACTACGTCAAGGATGAGAACGACCCTGACCTGCGCGTTTACACTGACTTCTGCCAAGAGGTCATAAAACAGCTGCAGGAAAGACTGGGCAGGGAAGGGGCCAACATCATCGTGCATCGTCGTCCAGTTTATGACTTCACCTCCATGATGGAGGTCATGCACTCTATACTGAGGCAGGAGGCTAAGGGCGAAGACGTGGCGGAGGTGTTGGTGAACGTCTCTGCTGGGACCTCGGAGTACACCGCGGCCGCCACCATAGCTTCCATGATGGTGCCGGGAGTAAAACCGTTCACGGTGTCCACGCGTAAGTATTTCGTTCCTCCGGAGAAACTCAGGGTGATCTACTATGACCAAGGTCGTCCGATAGGTATGTCCAAGGAGGTTCGCGACCCCACCCCGCTGAGCATATACCCTATCGAGGAGCCGCCCGAGGACCTGGTACGCGGATTGAGGGTCCTGCAGGAGATGAAGGAGATGAAGGTCAGGACCTCTCACAAGAACGTCATCCGTGAATTGATGGCTAGAGGGCTCTGGAACTATCAGCATCAGCCACGGAAGGGAGGTGTGTCCGACAGGGGTCTGAAAGAGCAATCCATCACCATGCATTACCGCCGCCACTTCTTGGAGAAATGGGTGGAGCGTGGATGGGTCGTCAACCGGGACCGTGGGCACGACATAACCGAGTCTGGCCTCCGCGTCATCGAGACCTTCTTCAAGGACTGAGCCTCAGAGGTCTTCCTGCCAAGGCTTTCTCCAGTTCCAAGGTTGCAGGGCCCCGTTGTAGATGGACACCCCCACCACGGCCCCATAGGCCCCTTGTTGGGAGAGGAAATTGACATCGTCCATGTTGCTCACGCCCCCAGAGGCGATCACCGGGTGGGGACAGTGTCGGATGAATTCCGCCGCTGCCTGCCGATCGATGCCACGACCTTGACCCTCCACGTTCACATTGGTGTTCAACACTGCGAAGAGCGGCAAGTCCTGGATGATATCGAACATACCCTGGATGCTACGAGGGGCATTCTCCTGCCAACCTTTCACTGCTATCATGCCGTCCTTGACATCCATGGCTAGGATGATGCGGCCGGGGCGGGAGGAGGCTACCTCTCCCAACCAATCCGGTTCCTTTATAGCCCTCGAACCCACGATAACCCGGTCCACGCCGGCCTCCAAGAGGAAGTGGATCTTCTTCTCCTCGTTCATGCCTCCCCCGGCTTGAACCGGGATGTCGACCTCCCGGGCGATGCTGGCTATGACTTGAAGGTTGTCTCCTCGGCCGAAGGCTCCATCCAGGTCCACCAAGTGGAGGAGAGGCGCGCTCCTGCCTGCCCAATCACGCGCGGTCTGCAGGGGGTCAGGCAGACTGAAGAGCTCCGTCCCTCGCACCCCGCCCACCAGCTGCACCACCCGATGGTCGAGCATGTCCACGGCCGGGATCACGATCATTGCTCTCCCTCCGCGAATTGGACGAAGTTCCTCAAGAAAGCCAGTCCAGAGTCGCTGCTCTTCTCGGGATGGAACTGCGAACCATAGGTGTTGGTCTTGCGTATCAGGGAAGGGAAAACGCCGTCGTAATGCGTTGTCCCAGCGATCACAGAAGGTTCTGTATCCGCATGATAGGAATGTGCGAAATAGAAATAACGGTTGTCGATGCCCTGGAAGAGGGGATCTTGGCCCAAGACCTCGTTCCAGCCCATGTGCGGCACGCATGCGGCCCGCATAGGCACCACACGTCCTGGGAAGAAGCCCAGCCCTGGCTGCCGGCCCTCGGCGCTACCTTGGGTGAGTATCTGCATCCCGATGCAGATACCCAGACAGGGCAGGCCTTCGTCCAGCCGTGCACGGATCTCCTCCCGCACCGGCAGGAGTCTCTCCATGGTGCGGTCGAAGGCCCCTACGCCAGGGAAGACTATGCAGGATGCTTGCAGAAGCTCTCGCATGTCCTCTACCACTTCCACCCGGGCTCCGCAGAGCTCCAAGGCTTTGCGGATGGAGTGCAGGTTGCCTACTCCGTAATCGGCCAGGGAGACCTTCAACGGCATTCCTCGATCACCTCGCGCATCTTCTCCAACATGATATCATTGAGCTCCTGGGTGCCGATTGTCATGCGAACGCAGTTCTCCAGGCGCCGTTTGCTACCGAAGTCGCGGATGAGGATGCCCCTGCTCCTCAGCCCATCGGTCAGCTGACGGTGGTCGATGGGAGGGCAGGCCAGGATGAAGTTCCCGTCGCTGGGATAGGTGCGGAAGCCCAATTCCTGTAGCGACCTTTCCAGCTTCGGCTTGTTCTCCTGCACCATCCGCACGGTCTCCAGTATGAACCCCTGGTCCTTCAAGGCGGCGATGGCCGCCCTCTCGCTCAGGGTGTTGAGGGAATAAGGTATCTTGACACAGCTCATCATGTCCGCCAGTTTCAGGTTGGAGGCGGAGAAGCCCACCCGCAGGCCCGCCAGAGCGTAGGCCTTGGACATGGTCTTGATGACGATTAGGTTATCAAACTCCTCCACCCGTGGGATGAGGGAGCGGCCACTGAACTCGCCATAGGCCTCGTCCACCACCACTATGCCGGAATGCCGCTCCAGTATCTCCACGATGTCCTTTTCCCGGAAGCAGTTGCCAGTAGGGTTGTTGGGGGAGGGCATGATCATCATCTTGCCTCCAGCGGAGAGCATGGTATCCACGTCCAGCTGGAAATCTTCATCCAGATCGACGGCGACTATCTCGCCGCCGTTCAAGGTGACGAAGAAGTCGTAGAGGGAGTAGGAGGGATAGGGAACGACGGCCCGGTCACCACATTCTAGGAAGCATTTGCATATGATGTCGATGTTCTCGTCCGAGCCGGCACCCACCACGAAGTGGTCTGTTTTCAGGCCGTATTTCTCTGCTAGTGTTGCCCGGAGCCCATCGGAGTAGGTGCTGGGATATTGGTTGAGGTCCAGATCGGAGATGTCAGCCAAGGCCTTTATTGCTGCTGGATGGGGCCCCAGGACGTTGGTGCTGGTGTCCATGCGCAGGGCATCGCCCACATCCGGGCTGTAGTATCGCTGGAACTGGCGCACGGAGGCTCGCATGATCTCCCGGCCGTTCATGGTACCAGCCTGTCGATGGGTAGGGTGAGGATACCTTTTGCCCCCATGGTCTTGAGGGTGTTGACGGCATCGTAGACCTGGCTCTTGTCGATGACCACATGTATGGCCACCATATCGTCCCTGCCGGCAAGGCTCATCACCGTGGGTCCAGCCATCCCAGGGAACATGGTCTCCACATCCTTCAGGCGTTCTATTGGGATGTCTGCCATGAGGTACTTCTTACTTTCTGCCAAGAGAACGCTCTGGATGGAGCTCACCAGGCCGTTGATCTCGGCCTTCTTCTGCTTGAAAGCATCCGTGTTGGCCACTATCACCGCTTGGGAATCCATGATGACCTCCATCTCCCGCAGGCGGTTGGTCTTGAGGGTGGAGCCGGATGAGACCAGGTCCACTATGAGGTCGGATACACCGATGTGCGGC
>JBFWLS010000022.1:0-8015 GCA_050251995.1 Candidatus Methanomethylophilaceae archaeon | reverse complement strand
TCCCACCGAGGCCGAGAAGGTCTCAGAGGGCACCAGGTATCCGAATACCTGGGGCACGGACTCGAACACGATCATCACGATGACCAGCAGCTTCTGCGAGGACTGGTAGACCGCTTTGTCCTGGGACTTGCTGAGGTCCAGGTTGATGATCTTGGCCCCCACGAAGAGCTGCATGATGATGGAGGCGGTGACGATGGGGCCTATGCCTAGGTGCATCAGGGAGCCGGATGCACCGGCCATGATGGTCCGGTACTGGGCGAACAGGTCCAGGGTGCTATCACTGTCCAGCCCGTACAGGTAGATGTTGGTCATCACGAAGTACAGGACCAGGATGGCCACCACCCATAGCATCTTGGTCCGGAAGTGCACGTGCCCTTCCGGACGCTTCACTGCTGGCAGGCGGACAGCCAACGGTTTGACCTTGTACAGTAGGCTCCTCTGCTCCTCCATACCCATCCCCTTTCAGTGTGTCTATTCCACTACGCTTCCGCCGGCGGACTGAAGCTTCTCGCGGGCCACGGCGGAGGCCTCACCCACGGTCACATCCACGGGGGCGGCGATGCTACCGCTGCCCAGCAGCTTGTCGACGCCCATGGCGCCGAGGTCCACGCTGTAGCGGTCGCCGTCCTTGCTGGCCAGTCCATTGGACACCAGGGCGTCCAGGTGTTCCGCCAGGTCGCCGACGTTCATGGTGGTGTTGGCATAGACCATCTTCTGGGGCCTTTTAAACCCTCTCCTACCGAAATGGTCGCCGCCCGCCTTCAGCATGCGCAGCTTCTCGTGCTTGTGCAGTCCGGCGTTGCCGTGACCACCGATTATGCCCGCCCCTCTGCCGGCCTTCTTGCCACGGCCGTGGGTGCGCGAGCCTCTCAGTTTCTTGGTTCTGCTTGGCATTTTACCACCTAGATCATCCTGGCGATGAGCTCGTTGATGGCCTCGCCCCGGTATCCCAGGGCCCCGCCGGCACGGTAGGAGCGCTTGTTGCCCTCATAGCCCTTCACCGGGGGGTGAAGACGGAAGACAGGCTTTATGCCTTCCATGGCGCTGAGGCGCACCTCTCCGGCCGCCAGGGCGGCCGCCAACTCATCCAGGGAGGAGAACTCCGTGCTCTCCTGCAGGTATTCTTCATTCAGTTCCTTGTTGCCGGGAAGGCGCCCCCGGGCGTTGAGCATGGCCAATATGGTCTCCTGGGAAACCTCTCCCCAGGTGACGTAGTCCTTGGCCTTGTTCAGCATGCCTTTGGTGATGTCGTCCTCAGGGACGATGACGCAGTGGTTGACCCGGGTGAGGTTCAAGAGCTGCATGGTGTGCTCGATGTCACGGTTGACATCGGGCTGTCCGCGTACACGTACTATCGCGAAGGCCATGTTCACTCCTCCATCTCTTCCACGCTGGTCTCGCGGATGAGCAGGTCCACAGGCCCGGATGCGATGCGCAAGCGGTCCTCCTGTTCATCCGAGATCCGCATCTCGGCGGTCATCTTCAGGGCGTTGTACGTGGCCAGGGCGTAGTTGACCTTGGTCTTGGTGTTGCCCCGGGCGAAGCCCCAGGCGTCCTTAATGCCGGCCAGGGTGAGCATGCTCTTGGCCACGTCGCCCACGGCCAGGGATATCCCCCGGGGGGCGGGTTTGAGGTTCACCATCACCGAGCCAGACTCGCCATTGACCTCGAAGGGCAGGGTGTGGGGGTTCCCACAGCCGCACTCCCAGGAGCCGCAGCCCCGCTTGATCTCGATGATGTTCAGCTTGGCGTTGTCGATGGCCTTGCGGATGGAGGGTCCTACCTCTTTCCCCTTCGCTCTACCGATGCCCACGAAGCCGTCACCGTTACCTACGGCGCAGGTGACAGCGAAGCGCACCCTGCGACCAGAGTCAGTCATCCTCTGCACCATGTTCAGGTCGATGACCTCGTCCTGGAGTTCGGGGAGCAGGATGTCCACGATCTCCGCCTCCCGCAAGGGGAGTTTGGTGGCCAGAGCGTCGCTCATGGTGGTTATCTCACCGCTGAGGACCATCTTTCCCAATCTTGTCTTCGGGATCCACTCCATCTTATTCAGCCTCCAATTTCTCTTTCAGGCTGTCGAAGTCAGCCTGCAGGGCCTCACTGATGTGAGTGCCCCGGATGCGGTCCTCGTTTGGGAGAACCCCTTCACCATGCGGGATCTCCAGGCCAGCGTCCACCATGCCTGCCAGAACTGCGAAAAGGGCAGCGCCCTTGGCCGGCGTCTGGCGGCCCAGGTCCAGCACGGCCTGCTCCACGCCCGCTTTCAAAGCCTTCTTGCCGGCCAGGTAGCCGGTGAGGTAGGCGGCGGGGATGTTGGAGCAGGAGTGCGTCCAACCCCGGGCCTGCAACTCCTTGGAGTGGGCGGAGGCCAGTATGGCGTCCCCCACCATATCGAAGCTCACGAACTGCACCGTGGTGTGCTTCAGGCTGCGCCTGACCACTGCTCTCACGCCGTTGCTGCGCAGAAGCTTCTGCCTGATGTAGTAATCCGTGCGTCCCTCGCGGCGGCGGCGGAACGGCACCTTGTATCTCGGTCCAGTTGCCATTATTTCTCCTCCTCCAGGAGTCCCTCTGCAACCATGTGCGAACGCATGTTGCGGCGGCTGCGATACATGCCGCCCTTGGCCCGCATGTAGTAGCGGCGGTAGACGCTGGGGGTGATGGTGCCATCATCCCGCAGGGTCTTCAGCTCGTCCCGCAGGGGCCGGATGGTCTGAATCCAGCGCCTCTTCTGCGGGGAACGGGCGTTGGTGGTGCCCTTCCTGCTGCCAGGGCCCTTGCGGCGCCCCTTCTCCTTCTGAGCGGCGGCGTAACGGGTCCTGCCCTGGGATATACCCTTCTTGGGCAAGGCCTTGATGGAACCGGAGGACACCGCGGTGCGGATGTCCGCCCGGGTGATGCAGTCCGCAACCTCGTCGATGCGGTTGGGGTCTATCCAGACCCGGTTCACACCGCACTTCAGGACACTGGCGGCCATTCTCTTCTGGTTTCTCAGATCCATGTTTATCCCATCCTGTTCAGGATCCGTATCCCGAGCTCGTCCGCCCGGTCCTCGATGTCGATCCTCTTCTTTGTTCCCACGGTGCCTCCTACCCGGGCGGCCTGGGTCTTAGGGTCCAGAGCCTCCAGCTGGGGGACGTTGTGCACCAGAACCTCCTCGAATCCAGAGGGGTGCAGGCCACGGACGTCCTTGGGCCCGCGGTATCCCACCCGTACCAGGGGAGGGCGGCGCTTCAGCCCCTCTCTCATCTTGGAGTGGATGCCCTTGGGCCGGCGCCATTTCTCTCCCAGTTTGGCGTAGCGGAACCACTCCTGCCTCTTGAAGGCCGGGCGGCGGCGGGAGATCTCCTCCCTCTGGCGCAGTTGATGCGCGGTGTTGGCATCCAGCTCCGGTTTGAGCTTCACCACGTAGGCACTCTCATCCACCACGAGGTCGTCCTCCACCTCGGTCTCTTCCTCCACGTCTGCCAGGAGCTCCTTCCATTTCTCCACGGTCTTGGGGCCTACGCCGCTGAGGGCGTCCATGATTCCCTTGGCGCCATCGGCATCGGCGATAGCCTCCCGTAGCTCGAGGGGGCTGTCGATGTTCATGTCTGCCAGTATGGAGACGTGTTCCTCTTTCAGGCTGGGGAGGTCAGTGAGCTTGTTCACGGTCATTCTCTCACCTTGTGCGACTTCTCCACGATGTATATCCCGTCCTGGAACACCCTCGTGTCGAATCCTCTCCGGGAGGTGGCCTTCTCGATGTTGGCCGCGGTTTGGCCGCAGGCCTCGATGTCCGGCCCGCTGATGGTCACATCGGCGCCGTTGACCTTCACCACGCAGTCGCCCACGATGTCGGCGAAGCGGGGGGCCTTGCCTCCCTGGTAGTTGTCGATCTGCATCTGTTTGCCCTTCACGGTGACTTTCATGGGGAAGTGGTTGAACACCACCTTCATGTGGTAGTCGAAGCCCACGGTTACGCCGTGGAACATGTTCTTGATATGTGCCACATAGGTGCCCACCATGGCCTTCTCCTTCACCCGGGGGTACTCGCAGCTGACGACGATATTGTCGCCGTCCACTCTGGTCTTCACCCGGGGGTGTGCGAAGTGCCTGTACAGCTCTCCCTTGGGTCCTTTGACCGTGAGGTCGCGGCCGTCTAGCTTGACGGTGACCCCGGCAGGGATGGCTATATGGTTCTCGATTAAGCCTGTTACAGTCATTCTCACACCTCAGTATACGTAGGCCAGCAGCTTGCCGCCGACACCGAGCTCCTTGGCCTCGGTGTGGGTGATGACACCCTCGGTGGTGGTCAGTATGAGCACCCCGAAATCCTGCGCAGGCAGGTAGCGGGACTCGTACCTCTCCAGGTCGTTCCTCTTCACCGAGTACCGGGGTTTGATGACGCCGCAGTTGTTGATGGCGCCCTTGAGCATGACACGGAACTGTCCGGCCCGGCCGTCCTCGATGTACTCGAACTGGTTGATGTAGCCATGGTCCTGCATTACCTTCAGCACCCTTCCGATGAGTTTGGAGGAGGGCCGGATGTAGCATTCGCTCTTGCCCACGGACACGGCGTTGCGCATGACGGACATGGCATCGTTTAATGGATCACTCTGCATATTGTCACCTCACGAATACTTCTTGAACCCCAGCTGGGGGGCGACTTCCCGGAAGCACTGACGACAGAGGTGCATACCGTATCTTCTGATGATGCCGCGTCTCCTGCCGCATCGGGTGCAGCCTTTGCTCCTGCCGAACTCCTTCTTGGGTTTCACTCTATCACCTCAACACTATAGTTGGCCTTCATGAATTGAACGGCCTCGGCTCTGTCCAGACGGTGGGTCCGGGGGACGCGGCGCTTCAGGAGCCTCCTCTGGGTGATCCTGTTGCCCGGCCTCTTGAGAACCACGCTGACATCCATGCCGAATATCCCTATCTCCGGGTCGTACTTCATGCCCGGGAAATCGGTGTAGTCGGTGATGCCGAAGGACATGTTGCCCTCGGGATCGAAGGAGTACACCGGGATGCGGTGCTCTCTGATCTCCAGCGCTCGGCGCAGGAAATCGTCCGCCTTCTCCCTCCTCAGGGTGACCTTGCATCCCAGGGGCATGCCCTTACGGATGGCCAGGTCACGGTTGATGGTCTTGGAAACGGTCTGCACCGGCTTCTGCCCGGTCACCATCTCGATGACCTTCTGAGCCTTGTCCAGACGCTCGCCGGCCTCGCCCACACCGATATTCACCACGACCTTCTCCACTCGTGGCTGACGCATGGGATCGCTCATAGCGCGCTTCCCTCCGGCAGCTTGATGGCGGCGGTCTTGGTGCCGATGACGAACACGTTCTCCTTCACGGTCTCACGGCCGTCTTTGAAGGTGACGATGTTGGGATGGGTGCGTCTGGTGACCTTGAACTCAGCCACCACGGCGGTGTCGCCGGCGTGGTTGCCGCTGATGACCATGGCCACGGCGTCCGTGCCCAGGGGGTAGGACTCCAGGATCTCCTGGGAGGGTATGGCCAGCTTCAGGACGTCGCCGGTGCGGTATTTGTTCTCATCCAGGAGGATGTTCCTCCCGTCATGCATGTTGAGTTGGAACTTGCCCTTCTTGACCACGGTCTTTTTCTCTACCCGGCTGAGCTTCCATCCGGCCGCCTCGGCGTCGATGGGCAGCAGGGTGAACTTCCCCTTGCTGGTCAGGAGCATGCGGTAGTGGGCATCCATCTTGGGCACGGAGACCACGTCCATCAGGCCGATGGGGAACTTTCCGTCCCGCACTGCTTTGCCATCCACTAGGATGTCCCGGTTCCCGATGATGCGCTTGGCCTCCTTGGCGGTGTCGCACAGCTTCAGCAGGTCCCTTATCACCAAGGTGGCGGGCATGCTGTTCTCGATGGAATGCGGTCCCGGGGATTGCTTCGTCACCCAGACACTGACCTTCCTTTTCAGGGGCCAGCTGCGGGGTGCGGTGAGTCTTTTCATCTGATTGCTCATATCGCAGCCTCCTTCTTCTTGAGGAGCTTCTCTTTTCTCCACTCGTCGGTGAGGTCCAGCTTGGTTATGACCACGTTGGAGGCATGGATGGGTCTGGCCACAGCCGTTCCGTCCGCCTGATCCAAGGTCACGCCCTCGATGGATATCTTACCGTCTTTGGTGAAGACCTCCAGGACTTTTCCCTCCGTGCCCCGGACGTCCTCGGAACCGCGCACCACCAGGACGGTGTCGCCGCGGATCACGCGTATGGACCTCTTTCCGTACTTCTCTCTGAGGTCCTTGCTCAGAGGGGAGGCCAGCATCTTCCTGCGCAGGTGCACGGGAGCGTTGAAATGGGCCTTCCTCTGCTTTCTAGCTTTACTACTGGCTATCATGTAAGTACCTCACAGTATGGTGTTGGCCGTGGCGGATACCCTCGGCCAGCGCTCGGCGGCTTCTTTGGCCACCGGGCCTTTGATGTCTGTGCCTTTGGTCTCACCGGTCTCGGTGGTGATGACGGCAGCGTTGTCCTCGAAGGACACCATGGTGCCATCGGGGCGGCGCATGGGTCTTTTCTGGCGCACCACCACGGCGTGCACGATCTGCCTCCGCATCTGCGGCGTGCCCTTCTTCACAGAGCCGATGACGATGTCGCCCACGCCAGCGTTGGGCTGGCGGCGGGAGACCCCCTTGTAACCGGGTACGGATATGACCTGGATGACCTTGGCACCGGTGTTGTCCACCACGTCCAGGTTGGTCCCGGTCTGGATGCCCTTGGTCTGGTTGCCCGCGATTCCCTTCATGTCCTCACCTCTTCTCCACGGCCACGAAGGACACGGTCTTGCTGATGGGCCGGCACTCCATTATGCGCACGTTGTCCCCCACCTTGAGCTCAAGGCAGGGAGAGGCGTGCACAGAGTAGCGATTGGTCCGCTTCTCGTATCTCTCGTACTTCTGCTGGTACTTCATGTAGTTACGTTCAACCACAGCGGTCTTGTCCATCTTGATGGAGACCACTTTGCCCTCCAGGACCTGGCCGCGCACGGATATTCTTCCGTGGAACGGGCAGTTCTCATCGTGGCAAGTGGATGCTGGAGGGTTGACGTCGATGCCGATGTCTCTGATTTTAACTTCCATAGAATCACCTAACCTTTTTTATCCTGTCTTCTGGTCGGTGCAGTATCTCTGATCCTCTGATGACTGTCCTCTGTCCTTGGTACGTGAATCGGAACTCGTTCCCCTTCTTGGGGACGATGCGTTCCCGGTCGCCGCCATCGATGACCAAGGTGTTCTTGGTCTCGTCCACCACCGTGCCTCTTATGCCGGCATGGCAGCCATGGCCCAGCACTTGGGTGTCCATCCCTATGAGTTCCATTCGCATGAGATCACTTTTCCTCATCTCACCTGACTTCCGTTTGGAAGCCCATATCCTCCAAGACGGCGCGCACCTTCTTTCGGTGCTCGCCCTGGAGTTCGATGCGACCGTCTTTGGCAGTGCCTCCGGCAGCGCATCTGGTCTTCAGTTGCTTGGCGAGGTCGTCGATGTCGATATCGTTCTCGTCGATGCCTTCGATGACGGTGACCGTTTTGCCGTATCTACGGCTGTCTATGCTTATCCGGACGCACTGCTGCTCACGTGCGATCTCTTCGCACATGCACAACTCGCCCGGCAATCCACATACAGGGCAGATTTCCGCCATTATCTCTTTTCCTCCTCCAGCTGAACGGTGAGGATGCGGGCGATGTTCGTCCTCAGGGCACGGATTAGGCCGGGGTTGGCCGGGGCACCGCCCATGGCCGCCGCCCCCCTCTCGTGCATGAGGTCGTTGCGGATCTCCTTGAGTTTCGCATTTCGCTCCACGGCGTTCATTTCCCTGATTTCAGAGGTCTTCAACAAAGCCATTTACTGTCCTCCTTCCGATGCTTCTCCATCTGTCTCGTCCTTCTCCATGGACTCTGGCAGTGGGGCCTCCATCACTTCCTCCTCTTCATCGGCCTCGTAGAGGTCGGGGAGGTTGCGGGCGGCGTCGGTGCGGGAGAGCACCATGATGTCAGCC
>JBFWLS010000021.1:0-8113 GCA_050251995.1 Candidatus Methanomethylophilaceae archaeon | reverse complement strand
CCATGCGGTTGCCCCCCTTCAGCCCGGGCAGTAGGGGGGTGTGGATGGCGATGGGTTTCTTCCAGCCCAGCTTCTCAGCTGCATCACGGGCCAGCATGTGCGCCCTCCTCTGGTCCATGCCGGCGTAGGCGATGTCCACATCCATGCTGAAGATGTCCGTGGCCTGCAGGATGGGGTAGAACAGCTTGGAGGAGTCCAGTTCCGCCTCGTCCTCCCCCCTGCCCATGATGGTCATGGCCCTTTTGACCCGGGAAAGAGAGGTGGCCTTGGCCACCTTAATCACCTTCTCCCAGTAGTCCATACCTTCCAGGACCTCGGAGGCATAGCGGTATCGTACCCGGTCGCGGGGGACACCCAAGGCCTCGAAGCAGTCCTCCATGTAGCGGGCACAGTCCCGGATGTTCTCTAGGTCCCCTCCAAGCTTGTCATTGATATAGGCGTGCCAATCAGCCCAGAAAACGGTCATCTCCACCCCGGCGTCCGCCAGGTCCCTGATCTTCTGGGCGCATATCAACCAACCTAGATGGACTTTACCAGAGGGCTCGAAGCCTATATAACCGCGGGGGCGGGGATTGCTCTCCAGCAATGTTTCCAGCTCCTCGCTGGTTACCAGCTCTTCCACGTTCCGCGTGATCAGGGAAATCCTCTCTGCCGTGTCCATACAACCGATTTCTCAATCCCCTGGTAATAGATAAAAGATTGCCCCCCGTGGGCGGGGGGCATAAAGGTTTGGAGGTCGTTTCTGCGAGGAAGCGTGTTCTCGGTTCTCAGATGGCATCCCTTCCTGTCTCCCCGGAACTGACGCGTATCACCTCCTCTATGTTGGATACGAAGATCTTGCCGTCGCCGATCTTACCAGTCTTGGCTATGTCCAGGATGGTGTCCACCACCATCTGTGCGTCCTCATCATCGACGACAATCTCCATCTTCAGCTTGGGGATGAAGTCCACTGCGTACTCCGTGCCCCTCCACTTGCGGACGAACCCCTTCTGGCGCCCGCGGCCCTGTACCTCTGTGATGGTCATCCCCACCACACCTTGTGCCTCCAGGGCGCCCTTCACCTCATCCAGCCTCTCCGGACGGATCACTGCTTCAATCTTCTTCATCCTCATTCCTCCCGGATCATCATGTTCATGGTCACAGCCTCAGGGTAGGCGATCGCCCCGTGCTCGCACTCGTCCAGACCCTTCATCTCCTCCGCCCGACTCACCCGTATGCCTATCACCTTGTCCAAGGCGTAGAACAGCAGCAGGCCGCTGCCGAAGGCCCAGATGAAGTTGGAAACCACCAGAACGAGCTCAGCCAGCATAAAGTCCGTGGAACCGGTTATCAGGCCTTCTGCCCCATATTGGGCGAAGATGCCCGTGGCCAATACGCCGAAGGAGCCGCTGAACCCATGTACTGGTATGGCGCCCACCACATCATCGATGCCCTTGGATTCCAGGAACAGGTAGCCATAGATGACTATGAGGCCGGCCACAGCCCCGATGACCACCGATGCCCATGGGTAGACCAGACCAGCTCCGGCGGTTATGCCCACCAAGCCGCCGATGGCACCGTTCAGGGTCATGGTGATATCAGGCTTACCGAACTTCACCCAGGTCACGAGACAAGCCACCATGGCACCGGTGGCCGCGGACAGCATGGTGTTCACCCCTACCAGGGCGGCATCGGTGATGGCCCCATACACCAGTGTGGATCCGCAGTTGAACCCGAACCAACCGAACCACAGAATGAACATCCCCAGGGTAGCCAAGGACATGTTGTGGCCCAGCATGGCGTTGGGCTTCCCATCGGCGGAGAAACGACCGATACGGGGGCCGATGACGATGCATGCCGCCAAGGCCACATAGGCACCGGTGGCGTGCACCACGCCGGAACCGGCGAAATCTATGGCCCCCATCTCCGCCAACCAACCGCCGCCCCAGACCCAGTGGGCCATGATGGGGTATATCAGAGCGGATATGACCACGCTGAAGATGATGTAGACACTGAACTTGGTCCTCTCCGCTATGGCACCGCTGACGATGGTGGCAGCGGTGGCGCAGAACACCAGGCTGAACAACCAGTTCATCAGGAGCTCGGAGTCCATGTCCCATCCGCCAGACAGGAAGAACCCGTCTGTGCCGATGAGGCCGAACATGTCCGTGCCCATCAGCAGAGCGCCCCCGATAGCGAAGAACGCCAGGGATCCGGCGGCGATGTCTACGATGTTCTTCATAAGCACATTCACCACGTTCTTGGTACGGGACATGCCCGCCTCCACCATGGCGAATCCAGCCTGCATGAAGAACACTAGTGCGGTGCAGATGAGGATCCACACCATTAATATAGCCTCTTCGGAATACGCTGCCCAGGCCTCTGGGTCATCCGCAAAGGATACGTATCCGGCGTTGACCATGCTGGGGACTCCCAGGAATACCAACATCCCAATCAGCACGGCCACAACGAAACTTGCTGCCCTCTTCAATTTCTCACCTTTGTCCGTTTTCATGGGGTTATCCCCGATGATTGCACGGTTTTTTTTGTGTATTATAGACATATGTCTATTTACAGAACACATGTAACGATAAATAGTATATAAATATTATGAAATATGTTCAATTGTCTATATCAAAAATGATATTATGTACAAATGTATAGGAATGAACTCCAAACAAGCTCGTCCAATCCATACGAGGGGAAGGACGACAATTTTTATTCCACACACGTAATCCCGGTTCTATGAGTTCCACTGAGATATCCGGCAATGTAGTGGACGTTGTCGGCGATCGCATTTACCCGGCTGTGCTAAGCATACAGAACGGCGTCATCGTGGCCATAGAGGAGGTGGATGCCTCATTCGACCGTTTCATAATCCCCGGGCTCATAGATTCCCATGTACACATCGAGTCTTCTCTACTGGTACCTTCCCGTTTCGCCGAGGCCGCCGTCCCCCATGGGGTGGTGGGCGTCATCGCTGACCCGCATGAGATAGCAAACGTCCTAGGCATGGACGGTGTGCGTTACATGATGGATGACGCTGCCAGTGTACCCATGCACTTCCATTTCATGGCCCCTTCCTGCGTTCCCGCCACCCCTTGGGAGACCTCAGGCGCCATATTGGGACCAGAGGACGTATCTTCCCTGCTGGCCATGGACGAGGTGAAAGGGCTGGCGGAGATGATGAATTTTCCCGGCGTGCTCAACCAACAGCCGGACGTGATGGCCAAATTGGAATCCGCTCAAAGATTGGGCAAGCCCATCGACGGACACGCCCCTGGTCTCAGCGGCCCTGCCCTGGAGGACTACATCGCCGCCGGCATCAGCACCGACCACGAGTGTACCACCCTGGAGGAGGCTCTGGAGAAGTCGGAGAAGGGCATGACCATTCAAGTTCGCGAGGGCACGGCCTGCAAGAACATGACCGACCTCATCAAGGTCTCGGAGGAGTACCCGTTCTTCCTGGCTACCGACGACATGCATGCCTCCGACCTGGTGCAGGGTTACATGAACTCCCTGCTGCGCAAGGCGGTGTCTCTCGGCGTGGACCCCGTAAAAGCCCTGAAAGCGGCCACCATCTGGCCTTCCCGCCATTACAAGCTGGAGGGAGGGAACATCGACCTAGCCATGCCTGCAGATTTGGCCGTTGTGAAGGATCTGAAAGACTTCGAGGTCCTGGAGGTCTACATCGCTGGCGAGCTGGTGGCCAAGGACGGCAAGGCTCTGTTCACGGTTAGCCCACAGGAGACACAGACTTCCATCTGGAGGAAGCAATGGAAGGCAGAAGATTTCCTGGTCGGGGGCCAAGGCGAGGTTGCCAAGGCACGGGTCATCGGCATCATACCGGACCAGATCGTCAGCGAGGAGTTGCATGCCGACCTGCCGGTGCGGGACGGCCGCATCCGCGCCGACACAGCTGCAGACATCATGCATCTGGCGGTCATCAACCGCTATCAGGAGGCCCCCCCTGCCCTAGGATTCATCAAGGGGCTGGGCATCGACAAGGGCGCCATAGCGTCCTCCGTGGCCCATGACTCGCACAACATCATCATCGCCGCCACGAACCCGGATCTTATGGCGAGGGCGGCGAACTCCATATCCGCCCATGGCGGCTACTACGCCACCGATGGTCAGAGGGAGGCATCCTTGCCTCTGCCTGTGGCTGGCCTCATGAGCACCGCATCCGCACCCGAGGTCGCGGCGGCAGAACATCGTCTGCAGGTCTTTCTGCAGGCCATGGGCTGTCCGTTGAACGCCCCCTTCATGACCCTAGGGTTCCAGAGCCTGTTGGTTATACCATCGCTGAAGATGAGTGACCGAGGGCTCTTCGACAGCTCCCGCTTCCAGTTCGTCCCCCTGCTGCTGGAGCAATGAAAACCTTTTTCCCATGCCTGTATATAATCCCCCTATGCTGGAGAGGTTGAAGCAGAGCGTGCTGGAGTGCCCCGTGATCAGGATGGGCGAGTACCATTATTTCGTCCACCCCATCACAGACGGCATCCCTCGCATGGACCCCGCCGTCCTGCAGGAAGCGGTGGACGAGATTATCCGCATAGGTGATTTCGACTGCGACATGATCCTGGCCCCGGAGGCCATGGGGATCCATCTCGCTGTGCCCATATCCCTCCGCCTCGGCATACCTTACAATGTCATCCGTAAACGCAGCTACGGCCTGGAAGGCGAGGTTAACATCGCTCAGTACACTGGCTACTCCAAAACGGACATGTTCATCAACGGCATCCGGAAAGGTGACCGAGTGGTCATAGTGGACGATGTCCTCAGCACCGGCGGCACCCTCCGGGCCATCGTGCACGCCTTGAAGGAGACCATTGGAGCAGAGATCGTGGACATAATAACCGTCTTCGAGAAGACCGACCGCAAGGCGGAGATGGAACAGGAGATGGGCGTACGCATCAAGACCCTCCTCCGCGTGGACGTCGTGGACGGGAAAACGGTGTACTTCGACTGACGCCCGGGGAATACTGAACGTAGTGTCCACCCTTAATTCTCCCCGCGAGCTGCTCCAGGTATGGAGCTGCAGCTGTTCTCCATCTTGTTCTGCATGGTGCTCCTGGGTTCGGCCATGGGTACCTTCACCGGCTTGATACCAGGGATCCACGTCAACACCCTGGCGACGCTGATGCTGGGCTCATACCCCTTCCTAGAATCCTTGATCGATCCCCAACTCCCCCTGGGGTGGGGAAGGATGGCCATCGCCGTCTGCGTGGTCTCGGCATCGGTGGTGCACTCCTTCGTTGATTTCGTCCCCTCCGTTTTCCTGGGGGCTCCTAGTCCGGAGGAGGTGCTGAACGTCCTACCTGGCCACCGGCTCCTCCTGCAAGGCCGGGGGATGGACGCGGTCTCGGCGGCCGCGGTAGGCTCCCTGGTCGGTGCCCTGGCGGCCACCGCCTTGGCCCTGCCCCTCCATCTGGCCATGGACGCTGGCGCCGAACCCGTGCTGAGGGGGCTGACTCCCTATGTCATCGTTATCACCGTCCTGCTCCTCCTGCTCACGGAACAAGGGGGGCCAGACCGTCTCTGGGCCCTGCTGCTAATGTTCATCTCAGGATTGCTCGGCTACTTATGCATGTCCGCCACCCTGCCCGCATGGAGCCTGATCCCGGGAGGCAACATGATGCTCCCCCTCCTCACTGGCCTATTCGGCATGCCGGCCATGCTCCTGTCCGTAAGTGGCGCCCCTCTGCCGCCGCAACGGATGCCAGAGCGGGTGCATGGCCGTCCCGTCCCCGCCTTGAAGGGGCTGCTGGCGGGAGCCATGGTGGGATGGTTCCCTGGCATAACCGCCACTGCGGGCACGGTCTTGGCGACGGTGACCTCACCGGAGCGGGATCCGGACCGCTTCATCTCCATGGTGGCCTCTGTGGGTACGGCCTCTACCGTCTTCGCCCTGGTGACGCTATCGGTCTCCGGTAACGGCCGCTCCGGCACCATGATCGTGGTGGGCGACATCTTGGGCTCCTCGTTGCCTGGGGAAGGCTTCCTGGCCATCGCCGTCCTCCTCTTCGCCGTCCTCCTGTCCTCCCCGCTGGGATACCTGGCAACACTGGGATCCGGCCGAGCCATGGCCCGACGCATGGGAGGGGCGGACACCCATCTGATCGGCACCGCGGTTATGGTTTTCATGGTGCTCCTGGTGGCGGCCATGACAGGCCCCTCCGGGCTGCTGGTTCTGCTAACGGCCACGTCCATAGGCCTCCTTCCCACCGCCGTGGGCGTGAACCGGGTGCACCTGGCCGCCTGCATGCTGTTGCCGGTCCTCCTCTACACCGGACCGGTCACAATGGGGGTCTGACCCGTCCCCCTCAACCGCTGCCGCAGACGTTCCCGGTCCCAGCCCAGCGGCGAGAGCAGCTCCTCCGCGCTACGCAGCAGGAGTTCCGCATAGAACCCCACGTCGTAATCACCCTCCCCCTGCAGGTCGGTGACCCTCACTTTCTGGGAGGGGTCGCGGGCAGAGGCGTCCAAGAGGATATAATGGACGGACTCGCCGGGATGCAGGGTTTGCCCCGCTTCGTTCCAGGACCACAGGGCAGCCGCGGTCTGGTTCATCTGCCGATAGGCATCCGCGTTGCGGGATATCCTCCGGGTGAGAACCAGCTCCTGCAGGGGCAGCTCCTGGGACAGCACCCTCTGATGTGTGGAACGCAGCAGCTCGATGACATCTGGCACCCTCTCCTGGAAGGCAGCCACGCCGTCCGCCTCCGCCAACAGGCGCAGGGCCTCGGTCTGGAACTCCCGTACCAAAGGGGTGCAGTCCCTTTTCCTGGCGGCTATGCCCCGCATCTTCACCCGTCCGTCCTCGAAGGCCCCGTAGTACCGGTTCAGGGCGCCCATGCCGTTATGGATGTTGGGCAAGAAGACCAACCAGCGGTAGCGACCCTCTTCCTCCAAGGGGATGCCGTACTTCCTCCCCACTCTCTCTTGGAATGCGGCCACGTCACCGTCCCCCTGCAACCAGAGGGAGTCCACGATGCCATGAAGTATGCGGAACCCGCTCTCCTCCGCCATCTCCGAGCTCCTCAGCAGTATCTCCCGCCCATACGCAGTGATGGACTCGTGGCACTCAATCCTGCCGAAACGGGCGTTGCGGTAGCCGGTGTAGCCGAAGCAGGTCACCAGCAGCCACTTCAGTATCTTCGAACGCCCCTCGTACTCCTCCTTCCGCTCCGGCATCTCCCGCGCCATCCTCTTGAACGCCCGGCGACGCTCGATCACGGGGCGGATTACCTGCGGCAGCAGGCCTTCCCGCCGGCCGCATATGCGGTACCCCAGCTCGGGCACCGTACTCTCCGCCTCCGGGCAGCAGCGGCACTGCAGGGTCTCGGGGGAGATGTTGAAGTTCACGATTATGCTGGGATAAAGAGAGGAGAAATCGAGCTCCGTCACCCCCTGGTGCAAGCCCACCACCGGCTGGTGTATCATCCCGCCACGGTCGGAGCGGATGAGCTGCCGGGCGGTCTTGAAATCCTCAGGAAGGTTCTTCTTCCAGGCCACCAGATGGCCGCTGCGCAGAGCCTGGTCCATCTGCATGGAGCTGATGGCCGTCCCGGGAGTGACGCGTGTCAGGTCCTGCAGAGGTATGCCGCAGACCCGGGAGAGGTCTAGGATCCCTCCCATCCCTCCCTCCCGATACATGAACGAGGATGTGTCCACATGCAAGCGACCACGGAGCATCTTGGCCGCCGGACGGTAGACGGTCTGGCCATAGCTCTGATAGCTGCGTTCCTCCTTCTCCCGCAGGCCCTTCTCCCTCCCCAGCTGGAAGCCCTCCAGCCCTAAGGATGCGGCGCGATGGAATATATGGCCTAGTCCAATGGAGTCGCCGCGATGCATGAGCAGGATGTCGGGGTCGATGCGTTGGACCTCTTCCTGCAGGTCGCGCAGAATGTCCTCCTCCCTCCCCTGCAGCAGCTGCCCGTCCAGTGTCAAGGAGCGCAGGTACGCATCCGGCGAGGGTTTGGGCTCTGGGCCGGCGTCCATGCTCAGATTGGAGATGCGCAACGGCGTTGCCTCGTACTCGATGCACAGGCGGTCTTCCAACATACGCATGCTCCCATCGTATTCCGCCAGACCAAAGGGGAAGAGGCTCCGGGGGAGCATGTAGCGCTGG
>JBFWLS010000020.1:0-8313 GCA_050251995.1 Candidatus Methanomethylophilaceae archaeon | reverse complement strand
TTAGGCTGGCGATCCGCCCCCCCACCAGGTCCATCACATTCTCCACCTCCCGGGGGTGCTTGTAGGCCTCCGCAGCCTGGTAGAGCTCCAATGGATAGCGGAAGAGGCAGTCCACGTTGTGCGCCTCCTTATCCACCTCATTGGGGTCCAGACGGGTGGTGAGCACCAAAGGGGCGTCCATGAGGCCGCCACGTCTGTCAGGCAGGAAGGAACGGGAGAAGTTGATCAGGCCGTCCAGAAGGAGGATGATGCTGTCCTCGTCCCCGTCGCAGTTGCGCCTCTTGGCGGCATGGAAGAACGGGTGGGCGTATCCGCCCGCGGCCTTGGTGAACCCGATGATGCGGCAGAGGATGCCCCCGGAGGTGTGCGGTGCCAGACCGATGCCCAGATGTCCGATGAGCTCGTCCCGGTTGCGGATGCCGTAGAAAGGCTCCAGCCCGTAATGCAGGCGCAGCAGGTCGTCGATGAACATGGCCACCCGCACCATGTAATCCCCACATCCTTCGGAGGGGATGAAGTCCTGCACCTTGAGCTCGCAGAGCTGCTCCGGATCCGTGAGCGGTCGCCCGAGGTGGTCGTTGCGGTATCCTAGCTGCAGGGCCTTCTCCACCGACAGACCGATCTCCCGCGGTCGGAAGTGCGTCACCGGTACGTCGGTCATGTCGAAGCGCATGGTGCCGTCCTTGAACACGTAGACGTCATGGATGGCCCGTAGGATGCCCTTCTCCAAGGGTTCGGGCACCTTGTGCTTGGACGTCATCCCCTGCACGCATTTCACCTCCGGGGCCTCGCTGATGCCCAGTCGGCGAAGGGCCTCCTGATAGTCTGCATCCAGGTCAATGAGGGTCTTGGACCGCTGCTCGAAGGCCATGGTTTCGTTGGCTATGACGGTATGGGCACCGCAATCCTGGCACCAGCAATGGTAGTCGGTGCGGCCGCATCCGGTGCAACGGCGGATGCCAACCTCCACAGATATGCCGTTCTTGCCCTTGCGGCCGCCGTCTCTCTTGCCTTCCTTGCTGGCAGTGATGGCGTTGCTAAGCAGCCTCTGCGCTCCGCCCTCCATGCTGATGGGGAAGAGTCCATGCACTGGAGGGTTCATCTTCCTCTCTTTGGCCTTCTCCGGCCGCGCCATCCGTGAACCGATGCGGGTGCCTCCTCGGGCTCGTACCTCTACACCAGTGGCCGTGGAAACGGCCATGAGGGGGGTCGCTCCTCGGAACGGCGCATCCTCTCGCAAGGACTCCCCGTCCGCCGCCAGCCCCAGGCCGCACAGGAGGGGCAAGGCGTAATGGTCTAGATGCAGTTGGTCATCCCTGACCCGATGCAGGGCACCCAGGGTCTCCAGGATGTGCTTGACCGGCCTGTATTCCCTGACCCTCAGCCCGCCATCTTCATAGCAGGCGTGCTGCAGGAGGTGGGACCGCAGGATCTCCAGATCCTCCATGCCCAAGTCGCTCCAGAAGAGGTTGAAACGGGGATGCAGGGGGACGTCCAGTTCTTTGGACATCTGCAGGGCCCTCTCCCAGCCGGGTTCTATCCAGTCATCCGGAGCCTGTCGTCCGCCCTTCTCCAGCTCCTGTAGGTGCCATTCCAAGCAGTAACCCGCTGGAACCAGGAGGTGGTTGTTCTCGGAGAACTCCCCGAATGGTATTAGTATCTCGCCGTTGTCCACAATCTCATGGATCTGCGGACGCACCTCTAGGACTTCTTCTGCGGTCCCGCAGTACACCAGATCGCCGTTCTTCAGCAACAGTATGGGTCCCTCTATGCTGTCGCAGGGTGTCACAGCGCCGGCCTTGCCCGGCCGTTCTATCTTTATCTGCGTGCCCAGGGCAGGGAACTCATCCAGGGCGTACATGGTGGCGGGGCTGAGTGCGATGGCCGCCAGCCCGCAGGTGCGGCCACGGCCGTAGCGCAGACGGAAACCGCCCACGCGGGAGGGGTGTCCGAAGATGGGGCGGCCGGCCACGATGTCCTTGAGGTACTTGTACTCTGGTTTGATCTTCTGCTCGTCACTCTCCTCCTCTTGGGAATCGCTCTTTTTGCGCCCCAGGAACTCGTCTATGAACCCCCAGCCGTCTATCTGCAGCCTTGACACGTGCTTCTGGATCTTGGCGGCCTTCTGGCAAAGCCCCTCCGCCAGCACTAGGCAGGCACCGCCACGGACTTTGTTGGTCTCGATCCGGGGCAGGTCACGGAAACCGGATATCTCCACATCCTCCGTGCCCTCACCGTCGATACAAACAGGGCAGTTCTCCATGATCAGCTCAATCTCGGACGGGGTGGGCGAGTACTGCAGGTGCTGGCATTGCTTGTACAGAGGGATCTCCTCGTGCAGGCGCTGCACCTCTTCCCGAGTGGGGATGTAATGCCCGATGCCCAGCTCGCGCCGCACCACATCTCCTATGAGCACGCTCATGGCCTGCCCAGTCCCTCCGGCAGCACGGATGGGGCCGGCGAAGACGATAGCTAGATACTCGCTCCCATCGTGGTTGTGGCCTATCCTGACTGTGGCTATGCCCTCCAATGGTGCCACCAGGATGCCCTCGGTGAGAACGGCCAGACCGACACGTATGGCCCGGTCTAAGGCCCACTCCCGGTTCTTGGCGGGACGGCTGGCGATCTCCTTGGCGATGATGAGGGAGACCAGTTCTCGGTTCCCATACTCCTGCGTGAGACGGCGGATGTCCTCGGCCACGCCCTTGACGTCCCACTCGTCCAAGAGCTTCTCCACCCTGGATGCCAAGTCCTCGGCCATAGGAATCTCTATGGAGGTTTCTGGGTCTTTGCCTCGGCCTCGAGCCTTGCGGGCCACGGCGTAGCATTCATCACACTGCCGGGAGAGGGTCTGGAAATACTCTCGCATCTCAGCGCTGCAGGCCAGGTCGTCCGGCATGAGCCACCTCAGGCCTCGGGCTGGGGCACCGCCCGCAGATTCTCCATGAGCGTGGCCCGCAGATTCTCCATGTTGTGACCGGTCTCCACGGAGAACGGCAGGCCAAGGGGCTCAGGCCGAACGAGGATGTCCGATTTGCTTTCCAGGATGATGATTGGAACGGCGGGGAATCCCTCCTGTACCGACTTCAGAAGGGCCAGCTGTTTATCCATGCTGTAGCCGCAGGTCTCGGATGGGTCAAGGATGAAGATGATGACATCGGTGAGGTACTTCAAGGCCAGCACGGCCTGCTTCTCTATGGCGTTGCGCTCCTCTATGGTGCGGTCCAAGAGCCCGGGGGTGTCTATGACTTGGAAAGTCCTCCAACCGTGTGATATGTGGCCGATGACTATGCCCTTGGTGGTGAATGGGTAAGGGGCGACCTCGGGAGCGGCAGTGCTGAGGGAGGAGACCAGACGGCTCTTGCCCACATTGGGGAAGCCGGCTATGACTGCGGTAGGTACGTCCGGGGACACCATGGGCAGGTTGCGGAAGCCTTTTTTGGCCTCTATAAGGAATTCCAGGTCTTTGTCGATACGTTTGATGACTGATGACAGGCGGCCGTAGAACCCCCTCCTCAGGGACTCGATCTGCTGGATGTCCTTGGTCCAACGGATGTTGCGTAAGGCCTCGTTCTTGAGGATCTCCGTACGCTTGGATGCCCAGTTGACAGCCCCCAAGGCTTTCTTGTACCGGTCCAGCCCGATGACCAGGTCTACCAGCTCCGGGAAGAAGTCCTCCTCCTTGTCCAGACGTGGAAAGTCATTGACGTATTTGTCCAGGCTGCTGATGATGATGTCCCCCGACGCCGTCACCTTGGCCAAGGCGGTCTTCTTCCTGGTGTCCAGAGCATTGGTGCCGTTCTTGCTTATCTTGGCCGCTCGGCTGTAGGCCTTATCCATAAGCTCTTCGGCGCTGAGGACGCTAGGTATTCGCTTCTGTTTCGGGGACATGGTTCACGGTAGATGATACATCTTATTAATGTTACTGAGGCTTAGATCCAGGGAGGACTAGAGCATGGGCTGTAAGCATAGAAATCCAGCGTTGACCGTGGACGGACTGCTGGTGGAGGAAGGCAGGTTGTTGCTTGTGCGCCGAGGCCAGGAACCTTTCGCAGGAAGGTTTGCACTGCCAGGGGGTTTTGTGGATTACGGTGAGCGGGTGGAGGATGCAGTACATCGGGAGATGCTGGAGGAGACAGGGTTGGAGACAGAGGTGCTGAGCCTCCTGGGTGTCTACTCTGACCCGGGGCGGGACCCTCGCGGCCATACAGTCTCGCTGGCCTTCATCCTGCGTCGAACCGGCGGCCGTCTGGCGGCGGGAGATGACGCGGCGGAGGCGGGATGGTTCCATTTGGACAGGCTGCCGCCCTTGGCCTTCGACCACGCCTGCATCATTGCCGATTACAAAGAATTATGAGAAAAGAGAGGATGACCCCGGTCTCACTCTTCTGTTGCCAGGGCCTCCTGCTCAGCCGCAGGAGCCTCTTCCTCGAGAGCGGAGATCTCGAAGACTATGAAGTCGTAGCCGCAGTATGGGCAGACGTTGTACCAGGTGGGCACGACCTCCTTGCAGGCGGGGCATTCCTGGTAGATCTCCTGCCCGCAGGTGGGGCAGGCAACGAAGTCCTGCTTCAGGCCTGTCCCGCAGTTCAGGCAAACCATGGTACCAGTGGCCTCGTCATGGTAGATTCCGGAGATGCAGCCGTCCATGTAGCTGTGGTCGCAGCATGCGTCCAGGTTATCCAGGTAAGCCCGCCGTGGGCTCATGAGGGCGGCGCCAAGGGCGATGATTGCGAAAAGCAAGGCGGCTGTGGAGCCCATGTAGATGGCCAAGTTGTTGGTGATATTAATTCCCAGCACGGACAGGGTCACTTGGTTGGGGTAGTAGTAGGCCATTGTCGACAATCCCACGAAGAATAGAGACACCGATAGGCTGGTTACGGTCAGATTCCTTCTCAATACAATCCCTCTTTGATAAGAGATTAGCGGACCTGAGCATAAATATATTTCCTTGGCCAACAAAGTGGATGCAGCGATCAATGCCGGGAATCGTTTCAAATCCAGGGAAAGCCAACGTTAATTAAGGGCTTTAGCCAATATTAACACGACCAAGGATTGGTTGCAGTCTCCTCGTCTTAGGGCGATGATAGATTGAAAAGCTTTAAATAAACGCGGTTTAGTATGATATTTGAAATACCGTGAAAAACCATGGAGGAAATGTGATGGTGGATGAGAAATTGGATGCCCAGGGCGTGATGTGCCCTATGCCTATCGTCATGCTCACGAAAAAAATGAAGACCATGTCCCCCGGCCAGACATTGGAGCTGGTGGCGGATGACGTGGGAGCGTTGGAGGATGTCCCTGCCTGGGTCACCCGTACCAAGAACGAGATGGTGGAGAAACGCCAGGATGGCGGCAAGTATTATTTCGTAATCAAGAAGAAGTAGAGGTGTGAAAATGAGTGAATCTGATAAATTGGCATTGGTAGTCTCGGAAGGTTCCTATGACAAGGCCATGGCATCGGTGTTCCTAGGAACAACCGCCGCCGGGATGGGCATGGAGGTGCACATGTTCTTCACCTTCTTCGGTCTGAATCTGTTAAAGAAGAACGCCCACCCTAAGCTTTCCGGCCTGTACCGCCTTGCCACCGGCATGTTCGAGAGGAAAATGAAGGACGTGGGAGTGGGTAGCTTCAACGAGATGCTGGCCACGGCTCAGGAGCTGGGCGTGAAGCTCTACGCCTGCAGCACCACTATGGGAGCCATGGGGGTTTCTAAGGAAGAGTTGATTGATGGTGTGGACATCCTTGGAGCAGCGGCTTTCCTGGACATAGCCGCGGATAGTAAGGTGCAGCTTTTCATCGGCTAGGTGTACTGGATGACCTCCATACTGTTCCTGATGCTGAAGTCGCCGCACGAGTACTCCGACCTGGGGGTCCTGGGACGGATCTCCGGAGATGCCCCCAGCTCGGTGGTGCTCTTCAATGATGCCGTGCTCTATGCCGTGAACAAGGAGTCTGGCGACAAGCTCCGTCCTTGGGTGGACGAGGTATATGTGATGCAGGATGACCTGGAGGCCCGCGGGCTGACCGTTAAGGGCGATGTCAGCGTCATTGACTACAGCAGACTGGTGGATCTAATCATGGAGGAGTTCGACCAGACGGTGACCATCTAGGTGATTCGAATGGGAAAGATGTTGATCCAAACCCGTTCCGGGACCATGATGAACATGGACAACAACGTGGTGACCAAGCTTGCCCGAGCGGCCATGGACCGTGGGCATGAGGTGATGGTGTTCGGCTACGGCGAGGGGGTGACGTCCATCAAGGACGGCCAGGACCCCCGCCGCTTCCCCAACGTGGGGGAGATATTGCAGGGCTATACCCGCGAGGGCTTGTTGGTGACAGTGTGCGAGACCTGCTGCTACGCCCGGGGCATCAAACGCGGCGAGGAGTTCGAGGGATCCAAGATAGGTAGCATGACCAACGACCTATCGGTCTTCGTCTCCGAGGCGGATCGCATGGTTACCATAGCGAGGTGATGAGATGGCAGACAGCATAGCGATTCTGATAAACCGAGCCCCGTATGGCACGGAAGAGGCCTTCGCCGGTATGCGTGAGGCCCTGGCGCTGATGGTCTCCGGCCTGGTGGAGCGTACAGTGACCATCCTTATGGGGGAGGGCACGTTGAACGCTGTCCCTACCCAGAAGCCGGAAGCTATAGGAATGCCGTCTAACCTGGCCGCTTTAAACGACCTGGTGGATATGGACGGTGAGGTCTACCTAGTCCAGGAGGACTTGGACCACCTGGCGCAGGGCGTGGAGGTCCCCGAGGGGGTCAAGACGGTCAGCTGGCCTCAGGCGAGGGAAATCATCTCCTCCTGCCAGCTGGTCACCACCTTCTGAAAACCACTTCCTTCTTATTAATAAAAAATAAAATAATTGAGTTAAGGGGTTTCAAGCCGAGACTATGGCACCGATAACCTGGCTCATGCCGATGAGGGCGGACTCCTCGTCCTTCCCCACCAGTTCGGCGTAGGCAGCGATTTTGCCGCGGTAGAACTCCACCACAGAGGAGGGCAGTTTGTCCTCCTTCTCGTTGAGCTTCTGTTCCGCGAAGGTCAGGGCCTTGCCAAGTTGGGAGTCCCCGTAGTTCTTGGCAGTCTTGGCAGAGTTCGCCGGCTTGGCCTTACTCGCGGGGGCGACCTTAGGCTTGGCGGTTCCCGCGGCACCGTCCAAGGGTTTGAGGTAGAAGATAACCACTCCAACGACGGCCAGCAGGACGCCGAGGACCATAACGATTTCACCCCATCCCATTAGGAACGCCAGTATGAGAACCAATATACCAACCACGGCAACAGCCGATCCAATCAGTACGCTTTTACTACTGGTATCTATCTCCATGATAACAGTTTTATTTTTTGGGTTTATAAAGATTTTCAAATTGGGGCTTATAAACACGATGCATATGTCGGATCGCCATCCAGTATTTTATTTTGTCCAATTGTTCTAAAACAATCAGAAATATGGCAATTAAATATATATATTAAATATCGCACTGTTGAATGCCTGTTTCAATGCCTCTGCGACCTGAATCGGAAGCAAAGGTAAAAATCAGCCGTCATCGTTTATGGCGACGTGAATATCTCTACGCGATTGAATTCCATTCCTGTTTCAGGCATCAGGAGGATGTTCGACATGGTCACTCCAGAGACCATCAACCTGGGTCTGGGCGAACCGGACATGGCTCCTCCCAGCATAGCCGTGGAGGCCATGGCGGACGCCGCTCGTCAGGGTTTCAACAAATATGGCCCCTCTGCTGGCATACCCGAGCTACGTCAGGCCATTGCTTTCTTGAACCAACGCAACAACCCTCAGCTGCAGGCGGACAACATATTGGTGACCCCTAGCGGCACCTCTGGCCTTCTAGCCATTACACAAGCGTTCCTGGATCCCGGGGACGAGGCCTTGGTGCCAGACCCCGGTTTCGTGCTCTACGAGCCGCATACCATCCTGGCCGGAGCCAAGCCCCGCTTCTACGGCCTTACAGAGGGGGATTTCCAGCCAGACATGGACAGCATAGCGGAGGAGGTGAGCGGGAAGACAAGGCTCATCTACGTCAACAATCCCTCCAACCCCACGGGCAGCACTCTGAGCCAGGAGTCTTACAGGGCCCTCTGCGACCTAGCGGACGACCGGGGCATCGTCATCGTGGCGGACGAGGTCTACGACCGTTTAGTTTACGAGGGGGAGCACCGATCATTCATAGATCAGCTGGACAAGGCCGTGGTGGTGAACAGCTTCTCCAAGACCATGGCCGCCCCGGGCTGGCGAATCGGCTACGTGGCCGCGGATCAGAGCCTGATGGCCGACCT
>JBFWLS010000019.1:0-8593 GCA_050251995.1 Candidatus Methanomethylophilaceae archaeon | reverse complement strand
AACCCTGGATAGAATGGGTCCCGAGGATATGTAACCCTGCACCTGTGCCGGAATGGACACATCATCATTGATGGCATCAGGCAAGAAGATGGACACCCCCTACCAACGAGGAAGCTCCAGTCCCAACTGCTCGTAATCCTTGGCGAAGCGGATGTGTTTTTTGATGGTATCCGCAGCCTTTTACACCTCGGGGATGTAGGAACGACGGCGGGCATCGTCGGCATGATCCATTGGCTCGATGTATCCCAATATAGCGGTGAGCTGCTCCATTAGGTCATGCGGTTAATGCTTGTGGGGAGATGGAGCTCCATATTGCTCAGCTACAAGGCATCTTTGAAATCCTTCTGGTCTGTGATGTCCTTGCTGGTTACCAGAAGACGGTCTAACCCGTTGATGTTGATGATGTCCAGATCAACCATCACCCAGGATTCCCGCCCATCCTTTTGACGGCTCATCCATTCGAAGCTCTGCACCCCATCCTGCATGGTCCTCTCCACCCATTCCATGGCCTCGGTGATAGAATATGGAGGTTCCGACCACAAGGGTTGGGATTGCAGTTCCTTTATGTTCTTGACCCCATAGAAATCCAACACCGCTTTGTTGGCATCCACAATCTCGTCAAGGTCGGTACTGAAGATCATCATGGACACCGGGGAGTCCGTGAACAGGGCGCGATACTTGTCCTCACTGTCATGGATGGGCTGCTCCGCCATCTTCTTATCTGTGATGTCCCGGGCGATACCCTCGATACCCACGATGGAACCGTCCTTGCCACGTACGGGAACCCAGGAAGAGGTGTGCCAACGGTATTCTCCGTTCAGGTGGCGGACACGGTACACTATCCCATCCTGCCAACTGCCGCTACTGATAACCTTGGCTATGAATCGATAGCAGTCAGGAACATCATCCGGGTGGATTAAAGGCACGAAGGGCTTGCCTTGCACATCGTTGACATCATGCCCCAGTAGCACTGTCCATGAGGGGGAAACGAAGGTCAAGATGCCCTCCTTATCCAGCATGTAGATGATGTCATGGCTGTTCTCGATGAGCAGACGATGATGTTCCTCGCTCTCCCGTAGTCGCGACTCAGCGAGGCGGCGGTCTTGGATGTTACGTGAAACGCCGATGAAGCCATTCGGTCTACCTTCGTCGTCCAGGCTGGCCTGTATTACGGCTTCTGTCCATACTGCACCGCCTCCCTTGACCGGTTGTTCGATCTCTATACGTATAGGGGGCGGGACTTCCCCTTTCCTAATGAGTTTCAGCCCCTCTTGCATGGCCTGAACCATCTCCTCTCTGGATCCAGGGGTGGACAAATCATCCAAGCTCTGTGCCATCACCTCTTCCGGATTGAAACCCCTCAAAGTCTGCACGGAAGGGCTGACGTAGGTGAAACGTCCCTCCAAATCCATCATCCAGATGACATCACTGGTGTATGTGGATATGAGACGGTATAACTCATCGCTCCGCTTCCAGGCTTCAGAGGTGCGACGTAGCTCTGTGATGTCATTCAAGACCACGAGGCTGGATGTGACCCCTTTGTAGGCAATCCTGTGGCCGGTGACCGATACCAGCCTCTTCCCTCCGTCATGGCGGAGGATCTCGAGTTCATAGTAGGGAACTTCACGGCCACAGATCCTCCGGTTGAATCGATCCAGGGTCTGCTGCTTGTATTCGTCGGCCACGAACCGGAGGATGTTGGAACCTATCACCTCTTCTTTCCGATAACCGATGCCCTTGGCCGAATATGGATTGATGTAAAGGATCCTTCCGCTATCATCATAGAGCAGGATATAAGCTGGAATGTTCTCCATCAGGGTACGGTTGAAATGCTCGCTCTCATGCAGTGCCTCCTCCATTCTAAGGCGGGGGCCAACATCTCGGGAAACACCTACCAGCACCTGTCTGCCATTCCAGCTGGCCAGGCTTAGGTTGGTCTCCGCGTTCAACAAATCCCCCTCGGCGCTAAGCAAAGGAATGTCGCAGATGCTTTTCTGACCATCCAATATCTGTTTCAGCGAGCATTGGGCCTCAGTGCGACGGTCCGCAGGCATAAGAGCCATCATGTTCATGCCTTCCAGACTTCCGGGAGGGTAACCAAGGTGCCCCATCACGGCTAGATTTGTCTCCAGAATATTGCAATCCCTATCCATGATGAACAACATCTCGTCCAAGCCATCGAAGAGGGTCTGCAGGTTGGAACGTGAACGTTCCCTATCCTCTTCCGCCTGCAAACGACTTATGGCGGCTCCGATCTCATTTCCGATTGATATGAGGGCGTCCTTCTCCAGTCCAGTGACCTTATCGCTCTCACGGGTGGCAACGACAAGGGACCCTATGATCTCTTGCTTGGACGAGAGAGGGATGAACGCTAAGGTCTTGAAGGGTCCGGGGGGAACCATCGTCCCCCTGGAGGCACCATCGAAGATGAGTGCCTCTCCCTGCAAAAAGTTTGCCTCGAAAAGAGGGATGCTCTTGTCCACCCTCTCCACGGTGATACGGAAATCATCCGGCAGGTTGACGTGATGGCGCAACGTGGCCGATTCCCTCCCGGGATCCAGTAGATAGATTCCACCGGCCTCGTATCCCATTAGGCGTATGGTGGATTTGAGCGTGGTATGCATCAGCGAGCCCAGGTCCCGGGCCTGGTTGGCGTAGCGGATGATGTCGTTGATGATGGAGATGCCGTGCGAATGCTCCTTGATGCTCCTCTCCGCTTCCACCATCTCCGTGATGTCCCGCGCCACTACCACCACGCCGCCGTCATCCAGCTTGCTCAGGGTCATGCCGATGGGGACCTTGGCACCATCCCTTTTCTTTCCGATGACATCCCCTTGGAAAAGACCGCCAGACTTGGATGAGGGGACGGACTGAAGTCCGCTTATATCGACCTGACCTTTCTCCAGCAGCACTTCGAAAGGCTGTCCATGCAATCCTAGAGGGGAATCCCATCCGAATATTTCAGCAAAGGATTGGTTTGCGTAGACATGGTGGAAAGACGGATCCAAGATGGCGATGCCATCAATGGAAGCCTCCATGGCTCGTGACTGCTTGATCACCGTGATTTCCGCCTGACGACGCTCGAAGGCATAATGGATCTTTTTGGACAGATCGGCGAACTGCGATTTAGCATGGCCTCCTTTCTGGATATAGAAATCCGCCCCGCTATTGAAGGCCTCTATGACCACCTCCTCACGCCCTCTGCCGGTGAAGATGATAAAAGGCCAATGCTCATCGAAGGACTGTAACTTTTTCAGGAACTGTATGCCATCCATTTCTGGCATCTGATAATCGGAGACTATGACATCGAATTCCCCGTCCTCTAGGAGTTTGAAGGCCTTCAATGGGCTCTCACAGGTGGTGACTTCAAGATCCTCCTCCATCTCCAGGTATGTCTTCGCCAGCTCCAAGAGTCCCGGCTCATCGTCTACATAGAGCACGGATATCTTTGTTTCCATAGGGGAATCGGGACTCATCTAATCGGTATCGAGATAGGGGGTTAATAATCAATTGTTGAGGTTTGAACCTTATATGTCTGTGACGTCCTGCAACGGTTCACGACGCATCTATCGATTCCCATGATTCAATGGTTATGGTATTTATCTTTGTACATGGAGACGGAATGCTCTATAGCTTCCAACGCCTTGGCCCGGTCGCCCCATCCCTTCACAGTGACATTCTTACCTTTCTCCAGGTCCTTGTATGTGGCGAAGAAGTGCCGTACCTCTCTCTTGGTGTATTCCGGCACATCATGGATGTCGCGCACATGCTCGTAGCGCTGGTCCTTGTCCGGTACAGCGAGGATCTTGTCGTCCTTCTCGCCAGAGTCCTCCATGGAGAGCAAGCCCACCGGGCGGGCCTCCAGGATGCAGCCTGGAAAGGTCTTCTCGTCAATGAGTACGATGATATCCAGAGGGTCATGGTCGTCATAGTAGGTGCGGGGGATGAAGCCGTATTCACCCGGGTAGTGCATGGGGCTGCTCAGCACCCGGTCCAGCACATAGGTGCCGAACTCTTTGGAGTACTCGAACTTGTTCCGGCCTCCTTTCGGTATCTCTATGACTGCGTAAACCACGTTGGGCACTTCCGGCCCGGTGGGGATATCCCTCCAATGATCGTTGACCATGTATCGTACCGTCCTTTCCTTAGAATGGGTCCAATCCATTCCATGCTTCAGAAACCATCCGTTCATAGACTATAACAATATTCCCTCCACCACGTCGAGTGTTCACAGACGCACATTTATGTGCCCATAAGGTGTGGTAAGGTCGATGTACTCCCATACTAGCCTCAGCATGTACCAGCAGTGCCCCCTCAGGTACCGGTTCCGGTACATCGACCGTGTTGAGGTGAAGGACTTCGAAACCGTGGAGGCCTTCCTGGGCAAACGGGTACACGAAGCTTTGGAGAAGCTCTATACCGACCTGATGCACGAGAAGACGCCCTCCATGGAGGAACTAGTCTCATTCTATGAAGGACTATGGACGGAGCGTTGGAATGACGACGTGGTCATCAACAACCACGATTATGAGGGGTCCAACTATCGGGATATGGGGCAGAGGTTCATAGAGGACTATTACCGTCGGCATTATCCCTTCCATGACTCCCGCACCCTGGGTCTTGAAGTCAGGGTGGTGATCGAGATCGATGAGGATGGAGGAGCCAAACTGCAGGGCTATATTGACCGTCTGGCCAAGGTTGAGGAAGGCCACCTCCAGATACATGATTACAAGACCAGCTCCCATCTGCCTCGTCAGGAGGAAATGGATGAGGACCGGCAGTTGGCCCTTTACGCCATCGGTGTGAGGGACCTGTTTCCAGAGACCAAGCAAATCGACCTCGTATGGCATTATCTGGCTTTCGACCACGTCTTGGTCTCGCATCGGAGCTGGGCGCAGTTGGATGATCTGAGGCAGGACACCTTGGCCCTTATACATGAAATAGAATCCTGCCCGGAATTCCCTTCCAAACCAAGCAACCTATGTTCTTGGTGCCAATTCCAGGATTTTTGCCCGGAGTTCATCCATCTGCGTGAATTGCAGGAGGACCCCCGACCTGACTCGCTGGAAGCCCAGAAGTTGGTCGATCGTTACGCTGACTTGAAGCAGAAGGAGAAGGACCTCCTCAACGACATCAAGAATGAGGCCAAGGAGTTGGAGGAGCGCATCCTGTCCTTCGCCATTGCCAATGAAGTGAGTGCGGTGTACGGCAGCAACAGCAAGGTAAAAGTCGACAGGCGCGACAATATGTCGCTCCCTCGTAAGAACAGCCCGGAGCAGGAGGCTTTGGTGAGTTTATTGAAGGAGGTTGGCCTCTGGGAGGACATGGTCACCTTGGACAATCACGCATTGCAGACCAGGTTGCAGAAAGATCCAGGGTTGTGTGCACGATTGCAGGATAAACTACCAGGTTTCATCAACAAGGAAAGCAAGCATTACTTGCGCCTCTCGTCCTTGAAGGAGAACGAGAGACAGGCGAGTCGTCATGACTCTGATAACTTGGAACGGTGACGGTCATCAGGCACAGACATGGAGAAGCGGGCCCCCTCTCCGGGGACGCCGTTCTCCACGATCTCGATGCCCGTCATGGAGAGGATCTCCCGGATGAGGAAGAGCCCCAGCCCGGTGTTCTTACCAAATCCCTTCTGGAAGATGTCCTCCTTCTCCTCCGTCAATATGCCCGGTCCATCGTCCTCGTAGACCAAGGACAGCGAGCCGTCTTCTTCATAGGAGGCGCTGACGCGCATGAAAGTGGCTTCTGGAGCATGACGGAAAGTATTGTCCACCAAGTTATGGAAAACCCGTGACAGCATGGGATCCGCATAGATCTCCAGGCCGTGAAGGTCGTGCCACAGAGGGATGGCGCTGTGCGGGATGCCATCCAGGATTTCACCGATGTCTTGCCATTCTGGCCTTTTCACCCCCAACTCCTCGTAATGACGTGTGAACTCTATCTGGTGCTGTATGGTGGCAGCTGCCTCCTCGCATCGATGCATGAACTTTGCCCTAGTGGCGGGCTCTTCCGCGTCCCGGGCCATTTCCAGGTAGCCACGCAGGATTGTCAGTTGGTTCAAGATGTCATGGCGGGTGACGGAGCCCAGGAGGCTGAGCTTCTTGTTGGTGCGGAGGAGTGAATCCTCCATCCGTCTCATGTCATCCACATCGAAGCAATGCCCTATGTAGCCTAGGAACTCGCCATCCTCCTGGAAACGTGGTGTGCCATCGTCCTGTATCCAACGATAGATCCCGTCATGGCGGCGGAGTCGGTAGACCATGCTGAAACGCTCACGTCGAGCGAAGGCGTTCTGATAGATTTCCATACATTGTTGGTAATCATCAGGGTGCACCCCTGAAGTCCATCCGTCCCCATACTCCTGTTCCATGGTCCTTCCGGTGAAGTCCAACCAGGGCTTGTTGAAGTAGTCGCAGGCGCCGCTGGTGTCCGAGGACCATATAAGCGTCCTCCCGTTGTCCGCCAGGTCCCGGAATCGGTCCTTCTCTCGCAATAAGGCCTGCTCCAGGCGCTTCAAGGAATCGATGTCGATGTGGGTGCCTACGGTGATGTGGGTGTTGCGTCCGTGATGGTCGTACAGCGTCTGGCCGCGGGACCAGACCCAGATGTATCCTTTCAGGGCATGCCGCATCCGGAACTGTGCCTCGTACATCCCCGGCAATCCTGAACGGAGATAGTCCTGGAATCTCTTCAGAGACTTTTCCCGGTCATCCGGATGTATGAGTTCCACCCAGGCGTCCAGGCTAGCGTAACCTCCAGGAAATGAATCCGTGTCCCAGTCCAGCATATGAAAGTATTCAGGGCTGCACCATAGGCGGTCATTGCGGTCGTCATATTCCCAGGCTCCGGTGCGGGAGGCGGAAATGAAGGCCCGGTAGCGGTCCTCGCTGTGGGCCAAACGGTCCTGGGAGGTCCTTCGGGTGTGAAGTACCTTGATGACGTTCGCCAATTCGGCGAACTGCGAACGGGGATCGCCTCCCTTTTGAAGATAGAAGTCGGCGCCGTTGTTCAAGGCGTTTATGGCCACTTCTTCCCGACCTCGTCCGGTGAATATTATGAACGGCAAATCGCTACGGTCCTCCTTGACCTTCTTCAGTAGCTCGATACCATCCATTTCCGGCATCTGATAATCCGATACCATCACATCGTATTCTGTGGAGAGGGCAGAAAGCAAAGCCTTGCGAGAATCATCGCAAGTGACCACGTTGATGTCGCCTCCCTGCTCGAGGTAGGTCTTAGTGAGGTCGAGGAGCAATGGCTCATCATCGACATACAGGACGTTAATCTTGGCTACCGAGGTCATTTTCCTCCTGGGCTTTCAACATAGTATAGTATGGATATTAAACGTTGCTCGATTCAAGACCCGTTCTTACTACAAGGCGAATAATAAGAGGCCGACTATGAGTCAGACCAGTAGGAAGAGCCAAACGGATTGATAGGGAGCGAGCGATCTATGATTATCAACGGACACAGTGCACATCTGTTGTATGATGGTCGCTCCTGCGAAAGGGAAGATGTTCAACGAGGCTGTGCAGGTGTCCATGATAGCTAGGGGGAATAGCCTCGATCCGGGCAGAGCTCACCATGGAGAATCCGCCCATGGAACTGAAGAAGAAGGGCAGCGCCATTTATCGGCTGGGGTCCTGCAACACCCTGGAATGCCTATATGGGGACCAAAACCAGGAATTTATGCATGTTACCAGCACCAGGACCTTCTTGACCGAACGAATCACCCAGTCGAGGGAAATATCCAGACACTTAAGCGCCAGCGTCCTTGACCCATGGTGTTGAAGGTAGATAACCATAACACCTGGGATAGGATGAAATGGTTTCAGAGGCGGCGGTGCCAAACGTTCATATTTTCCAGCCGATCGCCAAAATAGGTGTTAGAGCGCAGCGTCCCAGCATAGAAGAACCCCTGTTTGGCGAAGATGGCGTTCACTGCGGGTGAGCAGGAGCGGGCGATGGTGTAAACACGCCGGTAACCGTCTGCCTTCAACCTTCCCTGCATATGACAGAGTACCTTGCTGGACAGGCCCTGTCCTTGGCGATCCTCCTTAGTGGCCATGTCCGTAAGTTCGGCGCACCGATGGTCCGAATCGCATTCGGCAGAAGCAACAGAGAGCAGATCGTCTTCTTCCATGACCCCGAAATAGCGGGTGCCATGACGCATGGATTCCTCCACGAAGGCCGGGTCATGCACAGGGAAAGGATACCCAGGAAAGACCTCCGACATCAAAGCAGAGATTGAAGAGGCCTGTGCCTCCGTCATCTCCACCACGTCCTGGCCATCGGTGCAGGGGTCGGGTTCCTGGTCCACACAGCGATGCAAGATAGAGACTTCGGCATCACTGAGCACGGTGTCCCTCCCCACATCCCGATAGAAGGCTACGAATATGCCGTCCTCACGGCCAAAGAGTCCTCTCACCCGGGCCTCGATGACGTAACCATGGTCCAAGAAAGCCTTCTTCAAAGAGAGGGGGACCTTGGCCAGGACCTTTCCTCTATCGTGCTCCTCCGCCAAATCGAGGAGGAGTTGCGGCAAGGCTTCATTCCTGGCCTCTTTGCTAGACTTCATTAG
>JBFWLS010000018.1:0-8660 GCA_050251995.1 Candidatus Methanomethylophilaceae archaeon | reverse complement strand
GACCTCTTCCTGCAGGTCGCGCAGAATGTCCTCCTCCCTCCCCTGCAGCAGCTGTCCGTCCAGTGTCAAGGAGCGCAGTTACGCATCCGGCGAGGGTTTGGGCTCTGGGCCGGCGTCCATGCTCAGATTGGAGATGCGCAACGGCGTTGCCTCGTACTCGATGCACAGGCGGTCTTCCAACATGCGCATGCTCCCATCGTATTCCGCCAGACCAAAGGGGAAGAGGCTCCGGGGGAGCATGTAGCGCTGGCCGATGCGCAGGTCGACGTTGTAGAGACGGAAACGGCGGTAGCCGCCCCAGCGGTCCACCGCCCGTGCCAGACGATGCAGCTGACGGGAGCTGTCCACAGTGACCTTGAGCACCCCCTGCGGATCCCCGCCTAGCTCCGTGCGTCGACGGGTCATGGAAGTCATGGCCCCTGCACCCTCCAGGTCTATGGCCAGGTCTTTCAGCCCCATACCGGAGACATAGAATGAGGGACGGTAGCCACGGTCGTGCACCCGCAGCACGCGGTCGGGGGTGCGGAACCATAGCACCACCCCTTCCTCTTCCTGGTCTGGGTAGCAGTCGATAATCCAACCCCTCATCTTTACTCTTCCTTCCTCAGACGGCGGAGCTCCTTCTCATGCTCCAGGAGCATGGAGAGCAGAAGACTCTCGGAGGGATCGCATACCGCGGCGTTGCTGCCGGAGCAAGCATGCTCCCGGGCCTTGTGGATCAAGGCATCGAATGCCATGCGGTCCTCCACTCCTAGGGCACGACGGAAACCTTCCCAGTCCGCGATGGTCATCTCCATCAGCTGCCGGTAGGTGGGTATGGTGCGACCCATGCTCATCGCCCCGGGAGGGAGAACAAGGATGTCTGTCCCTGTGCCAAGGGCAGGAGGGCCTCCCTCCCGTCCGGTGCATCCACCCGCAAAGCCCCTCCATCCGTGCACAGGAGCATCTCCTCGTCACATCCGTCCCGTACGATGCGTTGCATCCTCCCCCTGCCCGAGTAAGCGCTGACGGCCACTGGTACTTGCAGGGAACGGGACAGTCCCTGCAGGCAGCGCATGGAGCTGCGGAGCAAGTGCTGGGCCTCGCTACGGTCCATGTCCTCGTCCAGGTACGGTGATGAGAGGCGGGGCAGGAGCACCATTCCCCTACCATTCTCCCGTATGACGGTCTCCAGCCTCTCCTCCACGATAGTGGACATCTGATGAGCGGTGAAGGCCCGGCTCACATGCACCCACTCCAGGGCCAGGCGGGGGTTCCCCCCTTGACGGCGCATCATGCGGGAGAGGCGGTGCGGGTCGAGGACGTTGCCCCCATCCACCCAGTACACCGGAGCCCCACGGACGGAGGCACGGGAGCAGAGGGAATGGACCAGCATGTCCACTAAGTCGGCATCGCCCCCCAGAAAGGTGACCTTTCCGTGCCGGGGGAGAAAGATATCGTCCAGCATGCCCATGGCATGCATCAGGCCGGAATCCTGCAACGGAACGCAACGTCTGTCTCTGCTGGCGAACATCGGCTGAACCTCATCTCATCAGCCCGGGCGAGGATATATGAACTGAGCCGGGAGAGGGGATGGCGAAACTTCCTGCCACCGGATGCGGCAAAGGGTTAAATCGCAGCGAAGGGATGGGGAGAAGGGGATGCGAACGGATTTTTTCAGTTTGAAGGAGATGTTCCAGGAGTCCCGAGCCACCTTGGAGAAGGTGCTGGGCCTGTCGTTCTCAATCTTCATGTCCGGGGTGTTCTCACGCCTTATACGCGATCCCACAGGCGAAGGCTACCATGCCCTCATACAGTACTTGGACAGCAGCCTGCTAGCCATCATTATCGTCGTCCTGGGCATCGTGGCCTTGGTGGTGTCGTACTACAGCGAGCATATCCCTTCCTGGATATCCCACCCGCACCGTTTCTATCTGGTCATGGGGCTGCTGCTGGTATTCTCCTACCTCTCCGGGTACCTCATGGTGGACTCCACATCGGTGGCGGCCTCCATGGTCGTAGCCGCCAACGTTCTTCTGGTGGCCATGGCGGTGAACAAGGAGCGCATGGGCGTCCGAGCGCCATGGCTGGTCTCCCGTCTTATCGATAGGGAGTGAACTCCATCTCCATGCTCTCCTCGTAGACCCTCTTGGGCATTCCAGGCAGCTCCTTCTCCCTCCGCCGGTCCTCCCTCTCCCGTAGCTCCACCAAGATGGGCATGGGGCGGAAGACCCTCCACTTGGCCACGATTCCGCTCACCAGGGCCTTTTCGAAGAACGAGTAGTAGATCATAGTGGTGGCACCCACAACCAGGAGGTTGAAGGCCGCGGAGGTGGCGATGTAGCCGAGGACGGTGTCCAGACCGAGGCGGTTCACAGCCGACACAGCATAGATGAGCACCGCCGCCACCGGGAGCACGGTCTTCTGCAGGGTGGTGACCACGCCTCCGAAGAGGCGGAAGTCCCGGAACTCGCTGCTGATGCGCACGTCCAAAGACTTGAAGATGGCCCAAGGCAGCACCAGCAGGGGGATGTACATGGATATCAGGAACATCACCAACAGTATCTGGCTCAAACTATAGTCGCTCAGGAGGGCGGGGTTGAGGCTGAGATAGATCCATAGGAAGACGCCCAGCATGAAGCCGAGCCCCATCATCTCCGCCATCTCCCGCAGCGGGAATCCATTGCGGGAGAGGTTGTGCTCCATGGTGATGTTACGGGTGTCGGTGTCCTCGCGGATGTTGAAGACATAAGATATCAGACGATCCCGCCAGTCCGGCCTCTCTTTCAGCCCCAGGGCCTCGATCCGGGATATTACGGCGTAGAAGTAGCGCTTCTGCAGAGCCACCACCAGGCCCACCACCCCGAAGCCGCCCAGTATAGCATAGACAATGAAGGCGGCGTAGACCAACTGTAGCCCGGCCAGGACCAGCATCGTCGCCAGGGCCAATAATGCCAGCAAATACTGCCACCTGCCGACGTCAAGATAGGCGGCCAGCCCCACCACCGCGAAGGAGGCTGTGAATACCGGCAGCACGGTTACCAAGTCCTCTATGACACCGGTCCGGAATAGGACCACCACCGCTATGCCGCAGCACAGGGTGGACAGGAAGAAGAGGTAGATGAGGCCGCGGTCGAATCCACTGCTGAGGTCCAGCCGGCTGCTGGCTCTGTACCTGCCTTGGACCTTCCCCTTCATGGGGAAGTCATCGCACTCCGCGATATTTAGATGATTGGGAGGCTCACTCCATCCAGGCCTCCAGGTCCAGCTCCGCCTTCTCTCCCCGGAAGATCCCCAGGACCAAGGCCACCAACTCCTTCTCCGGGAAGTGGACCGGGCCCAGGCCGCCGTCCGTGACCCCTTCTCGGAAGGACCGGCAGAGCCCGTTCTGGTCCGAGATCGCCAGGTCCACCGGCCGGTCGGAGCGGATGCGGACATGCAGCTCCCGTCCTGCCTTGATGTGCAGAGGTAAGGTCTTGACGTTATGGTATCCGCCGGGCTCTTCGATATCGAACTCCCCCAAGGTCATGTGCGTGGGGGCGATGAGGATGGTCTTCCTTCGGAACGGGGACATGGTTTCACCAAGCGTATCGGAATGTGATTAGATAGGCTATGTACATGGGCACGTTGCCGGGCATAGTGGCCACGGCCCTCAGCACGGAGAAGGGGTTCACGCCACGACGGAAGGGGGCCACCGCACGATGCATGTCCTCATCGGTCCAGGAGCGCAGGCGGTCATGCGTGAGCAGGAAACGGGGAGAGGACCACAGGCTGCGCCTCCACCAGCGGGCATAGGCCTGCGGGTCCTCCTTGGCTACGGCCTGGGCGGCCTTCTTGGCCGCGGTCATGGCCACCCGCAGGCCACCGAAACACACCGGATTGGCCTGGGCGGCGGCATCACCCACCAGGAGGACATTGTCACGCACTATGTCCCCCACCCCGCCGAAGGGCAGGTAGCGGCCACCAGCGGCGACGGCTCGCGGGGCTTCGTCCGTGCCTTTGGGATAGCCCACATTGGACATGGGACCGGATGGGAAGCACCATCTGTAGCATCCTTGGTACCTCTCCCCCAGGTGGATAACGGCAGTGCTGCTCTGCGGCTTCTCGGGAGACATGAACTGCTTCACCGGGAGTATGCGTTGCGGACGGCTGCCAAAGATGTCCCTTCGAACGCGGGAGAAGGCGCCGTCCGCGCCTATTAAATAACGGCAGCTGAGCTCCGCCCCGTCCCGAAGGCGCAGGACGTAGAGACCGTCCTGCTCCCGCACCGACACCAGGGTCCCGCGGCGTAGACGACATCCCCCTTCCTCCGCCCTGTGCCGTAGCTCGGCCAAGAAACGGGGGCGATCCAAGACCAGCCCGTCCAGACGGCGGCGGATGCGCACTCCGCCGGGCCACACCAGCTCCGTCCTGTCCAAGCTGTCGCGCTGATGCCAGGGTTGCATGGGGGCCAGATGGCGGAAGGCACGGCGGCTGATGCCCTCGCCGCACACACTGTGGTAACGGTCGTAGACCGGGCTGCCCAGCATGCGGTCCAGAAGCAACACGTCCCGTACACCGTAGTGCGCCAGGAAGAAGGCGGTGGCGGCTCCGCCCGGGCCTCCGCCCACGATTATGGCATGATGATGCTGCGGCATGGAACCATCCCGAGGGTTCAAAGATCCGCTATCTGCCGCAGGACTTCCTCCACCTGGGTCCAGTCATCACAGTCCAGGATCCCCTTGTCGAAGATGGGTAGCTTCTCCGTGCAGTACTCCCGCTCGGACTGGAAGGATAGTGTCAGCACCCGGTACCCGAGCTCGGGGAAACCCAGTATCTTGGGGTTGGAAGCCACCGATGCCCCGTACATGTTGGGGAAGCGGTAGATCTTGTGGAATCGGTTACCTTCCATGCATCCGCACACGCACCTGGCGTTCAGGTCCACCTCGTAATCGTCGAAATCCATCTTCCCTCTCTTCCAAGATTGTTCTGCGTCTTTATGAAGATAACCCTTGGGAAATGGTTAACGGGGCCGGGCCCCGGGTTTCAGAACACATCGCAGCTTCGCTGGAAGTACTTCGTGGGGTGGTCGCAGGAGGGGCACTTCTCCGGGGGCGTGGAGCCAGTGTGCTGGTAGCCGCACTTGCGGCATTCCCAGGTGACCTCCTTCCCCTTCTTGAAAAGCGTCTTGCCCTCCAAAGCGTCCAGGAGCATCTGGAAGCGCTTCTTGTGGTGGTCCTCGGCATGGCCTATGGCCCGTAGGCGGGCGGCCACTTCCAGGAGCCCGTCATTCTCCGCCTGGGCGGCGAACTCCGGATACATCACACTGTTCTCGAAGTCTTCACCAGCGATGGAGGCGCGCAGGTTGTCGGCGGTGATGCCGAATACGGTGGGGACGTCAGCCTCGATGGCTATCTCATCGTAGGCCTTGTCACCACCCTTGAGCTGGTTGAGCATGCGGAACATCCATTTGGCGTGCTCCCACTCATTCTCCGCGGTCTTCAGGTATATCTCCGATATCTGCTCGTACCCCTCATCCATAGCGGCGCGGGAGTAGATGGTGTATCGGTTGCGGGCTTGACTCTCGCCCACGAAAGCCTTGGCTAGGTTCTCCATGGTTTTCTTCATTTCCATACCTGGGATAGGATTAGGGTACCATTACTTAAAGGTTGATAAATAGAATAGAATAAAAATAATAATATGGGGGCGGAAAACTCCCGGGATGTGCTTGTGTCATCTCCCTCAGGCCCTGATCATTATCAGGAGCATCTTGAAGCACTTCACGGCGTGCAGGGAATGGGGCTTGTTGGCAGGCATGATTATCATCTCCCCCTCCTTGAGCACGAACTCCTCCCCATCGATGCGCACGGAGGCCTCCCCGTCCAATATGAGCACGGTGGCGTCATACGGTGCGGTGTGCTCGCTCAGACCCTGCCCCTCGTCGAAGGAGAACAGGGTCAGGGTGCCCACGTCTTTGTTCAACAATGTGCGAGATACCACGGCGCCGTCCTGGTAGCTTGTGAGCTCCTTGCCCACTAGGATCCGTCCCCTCAGGTCCTCATTCCCCTTCCCGTCCGGGTTGAGTGTCTCGGCCATGACGCAGCATGGCCGGGACGGGAGATAATGTTTGCGCACGGCATCGTTGCTGCAGTCAGCCCTTGCGGAACCGGATGTCGATGCATAGCCCGCCCAGCTCGGAATCGCCAGCTTTTATTTCAGCTTGATAGAACTCCGTGATGCGTTGTGCCAGATATGAGCCCAGGCCGGAGCCGGCTTTCCGACCCCTGCGGAAGCCACGGTTGAAGATCATGGTCTTGTCGGCCTCCTCCACACCCCGGCCATCGTCCTCCAGCCGGCACAACATCCAATCTCCTTGGTCTTCTCCAGACACCCGGATGAGGCTGCCGTTGGAGTGCAAGACGCAGTTTTCCACCAGGTTGCTGAAGAGCTCGTGGATGAGGGGGCCGCCCTGCACGGTCACGTCCAATGAGGGATGGTCCACCTGCATGGTCATGCCGGCATCCTCCAAACGCTGATGGAACTGGGTCTGCACCCTCTTCAAGGCGCTGCCCAGGTTTACCGGGGCGGTCTCAGAGGTGGAGCTGAGGCGCTTCAGGACCTCCACCTTGTCGATGAGCTCCACCCCGTCCATGGAGGCCTTCTCGATGGCTTCCAGGAAGCGCCCTCTCCGGTCCGGGTCCGACACCTGCCGCAGGAGGTCATGGTAGCCCTGTATGACCGTGAGCTTGTTCTTCAGGTCATGGCTGAGGAGATGGTGCAGGAAGGCATCGGAGTCCTCCATCCGCTTCCGCACGCTGATGTCGGAGATCAGGGCCCCCACGCCCCTCTGCCCATCCCGTACGTCAAGGGGGAACTTTCGTATCTTCAACACCCTGCCGTGCATGGTGGTCTCGAAAACCAGGGGGACGCCTTCCTCCAGGACCCTCCAGTCGGATTCCAGGTTCTCCACCATGACCATGTCCGTGCCCAGATCCTCGTGCCTTTGACCGAGGATTTCCGACTCATGCCGTCCTAGGAAACGGGCGTAGGAGCTGTTCACCATGACATAGCGGAGATCGGAGTCCTTGACGTAGGCGAAGAGGTCCAGGGAGTTCAGGAACATGCGCAGGCGCGCCTCCTCCCGGGCCAAGCCCTCCGCTGCCAGCTTCAGCTCCGTTATGTCGCGCAGGATTACCTGCACGGTGACCCTTTGCATGGCGGACCGCGGCGGTATCACAGTGATGGCGAAAGTGGCTCCCTGGCGGCTGAACTCGGAGTGTTGAGTCTGGCAAAGCCGTATGGAGCGGTTGATGAGTCCTTCCGTCTCGTTGTCTGCAGGGAATAGCAGAGGCGAAGCTCTCTCCTCCACCGGGGGCATGCCCATCATGGAAGCGAAGGCCGGATTCATGGTCAGGACCTCCAATCCTGTGGTCAGTTCCGCCACCCCGTACGGTATGTCATAAAGAAGCCGCTGGTACCTCTGCTCCATCTCCAGAGGGCCGGTGATGTCGGATATGTAGCCCTCCAGGTTGACCGGTTCGTCCTCATCGTAACGGGTGGCGGAGCCTTGCTCCATCACCCATCGCACCGACCCGTCCGGGCGAACGATGCGATAGCGCACCAGGAATCCCCGACCGTCCCGAACCGCATCCATGATGGTATCCCTGACGCGCTGGGAATCGTCCGGGTATATGACGGACGAATATGAGCGCACCTTGTTGTGTAGAAAATCCTCCGGCCTGTAACCGGTAATGCCTTCACAGGCATCGCTGAGGAAAAGCATGGTCCACTTCTGGTCCATGAGGCAACGGTACACCATGCCATCCAAGTTGCTGATGAGGGCGGAGAGCTCCGTCCTCTTCTTGCGCAGCTTCTTCTCCGTCCTCTTGCGCTCCGTGATGTCCTGCACCTGGGTGAAGAGGAAGGGTCGCGAGCCGTCTGTGACCATACGGGTGGTGACCTCGACATCCAAGACGGAGCCGTCCTTACGGCGGTACTTCTTCTCCACCACCAAAGACTCGACCTCGCCGGCCCGCAGGCGACGAAGGTTGCCCTCGCTGGGGGCGAGGGGCGAGACCGTGAGATCCGTTAAGTTCATCCCCTGGAGCTCCTCCGGGCCGAAGCCTACCATGTCCGAGAACTGCTGGTTGACCTCCAGGCAACGGCCCTCCAAGTCCGTGGTCACCATGCCCACGGAAGCCATGTCGAAGGCCCGCTTCACCCTCTCTGCGACGTCCAACGGTGCTTCCATCTGAGACCAATCCTTCCGTTCATATAGACAGAAATGAAGATAATAGTATTCCGAAGTTCTTATTTCAACACCCGGAGTATGTTGTATATACTGCATGCCGTTGCATCTAAAATAGGCAGGGACCTGAGGACGAGGTTCACAGAGAACAAGGCCGCCCACACGGTGATGCCGCAATCCTTATGGAAGCAGTCAAGGTGGTGCTTGTATCGCCCCCCGCGCTGGGAGGGGACTCCTTCCATGTACGCCTGGTGCACATCCCCGGCAGACGATGTCGACCAGCAGCCACGGATTTTTCTTCGATGGACCGGCATCTCCATCGTCCTCGACGCCGCTTGAGACCTCACCGTTCCTGGAAACGCAGGGAGGTAGAATTCAAGCAGTAACGCCGCCCTGTTGCCGTGGGGCCGTCCGGGAAGACGTGGCCGAGATGGCCTCCGCAATTGCTGCAGTG
>JBFWLS010000017.1:0-8731 GCA_050251995.1 Candidatus Methanomethylophilaceae archaeon | reverse complement strand
GACCGTCTCCATAGCCACCACGGCATTGTCCTTCTTCTTCATTCTCCCCGGGGCCTCGGCGCTGGTGGACTGGGACTCTGGATTTTCACTGGCCGTGGCGCATGTCTACTTCCTGATACTCTCCGTCACCGGTTTGGTGATCAACGCCGCCTTGACCGAGAACCGGGACAGCCTGTTGCAGATGAACGACCGGGTGGCCGGGAACGCCGATCTGATACTGGACCTGTTGTCTTTCCAGGCCGGGAGTCTGGATGACCAGGACATCGTACGGTCCCTGGAAGTGGCGGAGGCCCGTATCTTGGCCATGAACACCGTGCATGCCATCGTCACCCGTAACCAGAGGGAGACCGTGAACCTGGAAGAGCTGTTCCAGGAGCTATGGGGGAAAATGCGCAAGCCGGGCAGCAGCATAGACATGGACCTCAACGTCCGAGGGACCTACATGGATTTCCGGGACGCCATATACCTGGCCCTCATATTCAGCGAGCTGGTCAGCAACTCCCTGTCGCACGCCTTCCCGCAAGGGAAGGGCACCATCACCGTGCAGCTACGCAAGGAACCAGATACCTGGAAGCTGCTCATAGCCGATGATGGCATCGGCATGCCGCAACATCCGGTGCATGAGCACCTGGGCATTAGTCTGGTCGAGAACCTGGTGAGCAAGCAGCTGAAAGGTGGTTACATGATTTTAGAACCACCGGGAACAAAATGGTTAATATGGTTCCCCCGCCATATTAAGCATACAGAGTGAATGGGTGAACTCATGAAGACGAGATGTCTGTGGAAGGCGGACGACGACCGCTGCGCCTGCTGCAAGGCAAAACGGATACGCTTGGACGTCCTTGGGATGAAGGAGGACTATGGCATCTGCGTCCCAGAGAGGGACTACGATACATGCGAGTTCTTCGTGGAGAAGCCAGTGCCTCCGGGCGGGAAGAAGGTCTGAGTATGGAGCCATGGAAGGCTAGACTCTGCTCCGGCAACGACGTCCTGGGAGGCCTTCTGGCCTTGGATGCCGCCCTGCGGCGCATGGAGGACCACCGCGACTTGGTGCCCGTTCTGGGAGCGTTGTTGCAATCGGACGACCTGGAGATCAAGAGGCGTTCCAGCTGGTGCCTGGGCAAGATGGGTCAGAACAAGAAGGGTGATGCTGACGTGATCCCGTTCCTATTGTCCTTGGCCACCGACGAGGACGACGAGGTCCGGGAGAATTGCGCCTGGGGCATTGGGGAGTTTGCCGGAGCAGGGGTGGGCGACGAGCGTTGCCTGCAGGCCATAGAGCTCCTGATGCGCGATGCTAACCGCGATGTGCGGGGCATGGCCGCCTGGGCGCTGGGTCGTCTTGCGGACAAGATGTCCCTTACCTCGATATCATCGGCGGAGGTGGCGAGGTCGTTGCTGGATGACGAATCCCCGTACGTGCGCAAGAGTGCTGCCTTCGCCCTGGAGCGCATCGAGGTGAACCGGAGCTGAGCGATATGCGACTGGAGCTCAGGACCATGCGTCCAGAGGACGCGGCATTGCTGGTTAGTTGGGCTGGACTGGAGGGTTGGAACCCTGGGCTAGAAGATGCGCGCATCTTCCACGCCGTTGACCCGCAAGGGTGGTTCGGTGCATACATTGACGGCGAACTCTGCGGAGGTGCCGTTGCCACCAATTACGGTCACCGGTTCTCTTTCGGAGGATTCTACATCGTGTTGCCCGAGCATCGGCGCTCCGGCATCGGTTGGAGTTTGACAGAGATGGCCATGGAGCACGCAGGCGACCGCTGTTTCGGCATCGACGGCGTCCTAGGGATGGAAGACCGTTACAGCCAGAGGATGCGTCTCGTCACCGCTTATCAGAACGTGCGTTGGGAGGGGAGGAAAGGGATCCTCTCCCGTCCATCTGGCCTCAGGCAGTGGCAGGATGTTTCCTGGAGGGAGCTGGTGGACTTCGATGCCGCTCACTTCCCGGCCCACAGGGAAAGTTTCCTGAGGGATTGGCTGAACCAAGAATGGTCAAGGAGCCTGGTAGCCTTGGATGCCAGAGGAGGTGTGGCGGCCATGGGGACTTTGCGGACTTGTATGGTGGGCCATAAGATAGGTCCCCTCTTTGCCAACAGCCCGGAGTCTGCCCATTCCGTGCTGGAGGGGCTCGTCCATGGAATCCCCGGCCCTTTCTATCTGGACGTGCCGGAGCCCAATCGTGAGGGGATGCGTATGGCGGCGAGCCTAGGCATGGAGCCGGTCCTCCGCACCGCTCGCATGTATTCCTCTGCACCGCCGGAACTCCCCCTGCAGGAGGTCTTCGGGGTAACGTCCTCCGAATTGGGTTGATCAGGCGAGGCGGGACGCTAGCATCTTTGGGACCTTCTCTAGTGCCTCGGCCACCTTGGCCGGGTCACCGCCACCGCCTTGGGCGAAGTCTGGTTTCCCTCCACCTCCGCCGCCCACGATGGACATCACGTCCTTGAGCAGCTCCCGACAATCCAAGTCCACATCAGGGCTGCGGGCCACCAGGATGCGGGGCTTCGGCCCATGCGCCGAGACCACGGACACCACGCCTTGTCCGGCGGAGAAGGTCTTGGACAGCTCCGTGGCGTCCTCGCCTTCCTGGGCCATGTAACAGATCACCTTCACGCCCTGCACCTGTGGAGCCGTCTTCATAAGGTCCACGCCAGCGTTCTGGGCCATCTCCCGATTCAGGGAGTCCAGGGCCTTGACCGCCTCGCGGTGCTCGGCGCGGAGCTTGGAGACTGCCGCCTCTGCCTGGTCGCGGGAGACGTTCAGCTCCTCCGCTACATGGTTGACGGCCAGCTTGTCTTCTATCATGGCCTGCACCGCGGCCATGCCGGATTGGTACTCGATGCGCACCACTCCGTCCTGGATCCTCTTGCTGCGGTTAATGCGGATGGGGCCGATCTCGCCGGTGCTGCGGACATGCAACCCACCGCAGGCCTCGGCGTCAACACCGGGGACGTCCACAACGCGGATGGTCTTGCCCGGGACCACGCCTCCCTGGTACAGGCGGAAGCCGTGGCGGGCCTCGGCCTCGTCCCTCTCGCAGAAGGATATGTTGGTGGCGATGTCCTGCATCACCAGGCGGTTGCACTCTCGCTCAATCTCCACGATCTGTGACGGGGAGAAGTTCTCATAATGGGTGATGTCTAGCCTAGCTTCGTGCAGGGACTTGTTGGCCCCTGCCTGCCATATGTGATTCCCGAACATACGGCGACAGACCCCGTTGATGATGTGTGCTGCGGTATGATGGCTCATCAGTTGCCGGCGGCGTTCCATGTCCACCTCGCCCTGCACCCTGTCGCCCACCTTGGCATCCAGTCCCGGGACCTGATGCCAGACGGCTTTTCCCATCTTCAGGACCTGGGTGACGGCAAGCCCGTTGATGGTCCCCAGATCCCATTCCTGGCCACCCCCCTCGGGATAGAAAGCGGTGCGGTCCAGGATAAGGCCATCGTCCTTGATGGCCACGACCTGAGCCTGGAAATGCTGCAGGTGCACGTCCTCATAGTACAAGGGCACGGTCTCCGGCAACCCACTCTCGTCCGTGGTCTCCTCTTTGGTGTTCTCGTCCGGGGTCTCATGCTGCTTGGCAACCTGTAGGTAGAAATCGTCCGGTATCTCCACCGGCACCTCGGAGAACTCGGCCACGATCTCCGGGTTCAAGCCGTGCGAGTCGTAGAGCTCGATAAGCATCTCCTTGCCGATGATCTCGCCCGGTTTCATCCCCTTGGCCATTTTTGCCACCAGTTGCCGCCCCCGCTCCAAAGTGTCGTGGTAGCGGTCCTCCTCCACCCGGATGATGTTCAGGATATCCTCGCGGTTGGAGGCCATCTCGGGAAAGGTCCCTTGGAAGAAGTCGATCTGCTTGGCCACTATCTCATCCAGTCGCAGGTCCAGCTGCAGGTTGCGGATGGACCGCAGGGCACGGCGGATAAGCAGGCGGGCGAAGTAGCCCTCGCGGGTGTTGGAGGGCACCACGGCATCGTTTATCATGATGGCCAGAGCGCGGGAGTGGTCGCATATTACGTAGATGTCCTCCAGCGGGCCTACGGTGCGCATCAGTTCCTCATACGATATCCCCAACCGGGAGGCTGTCATCTCCCGGATGGCCATGATCTCCGAGGAGGTGCGGGCATTGGTCATGCCTGCGATCTTGGCGTACTCCTCCATGATGTCGTTGTCGCTGGATACGCCCACTTGTTCCTTGAGCCCCTCCACCACGGGGCCGAATACCGCCTCATAGGCGGAGGAGCTCCCCTGTGACACCCAGCAGATCCTCTCCAGACCGTAGCCGGTGTCCACCACCCGCATGTCCAATGGGACCCTTCCCCTTGGGGTCTCCCGGAACATCATGAACACCAGCGTGGCCACCTCGACCCCGTCCAGGATGACCTCCAGACAGGGCCCGGAGTTGCCACCGCCCTCCCACCACTCCTCGATGTAGCGCATCTTCTCGGGATCGGTCCCCATGCGCTCGGTGAAGAAGCGGTGGCAGAGCTCCACGGTATGTGATTTGAAGTAGATCTCCTCCCGGTCGATGCGGTTGAAGACGTGATGAGCCATCATCTCGAAGAAGGTGAAGTGGCGGCCGGTCTTGCCCACGTTCTCGATGTCGTTGAACCTCACGCACGTCTGAGAGATGGTGAGGGGGTTGGCCGGCGGTTCGATGGTGCCGTTCAGCACGTAGGGCTGGAAATCGTAGATGGATGCCTGTGTGAAGAATACGTCGTTCCTCCAACGAGCCACGATGGGGTAGCGCCCGATGCGGGTGTGGCCGTTGGCCTCGAAGAAACTCAGATAGGCCTCCCGGGTCTCATGCAGGCCTAAGGGCTCCTTCATGGGCGAGTTGCCGATGAAGGCGTACTCATCACAGGGGGGCTCGCCGCAGCTCTCCCAGTCGCCCAGGGACCAGAACGCCCTCTGGCATTTGGGACATACCTTGCGGCGGAAACCATGGTCCCTGAAGAACTCAAGGTCGAAGTCGGACTGGCTCATCCCCCGTGATATTGGGAGGTCCGTATTTAACTTTTGTATGAGTCTGGAGGGCGGAAAAGGAGGCTGTTGTCGGCGTTGTCCACACGCACGTCGATGACCGACGGCAACGAGGAGCGGACCGCCAGTCCCAACGCCTCATCCAAACCCTCGACGCTGTCGACCCGGTAGCCCTCGGCCCCATAGGCCTTTGCCACGAGGGAGAAGTCCGGGGAGTGGAGGTCCGTGCCGCAGTGACGGCCGTAAGCCATCTCATGCCGGGTGCGAATGAGCCCCAGGCAGGAGTCGTTCCAAACCACGCTCACTACCGGAAGATGGTTCTGCACTGCCGTGCCCAGTTCCGCCAGGGACATCTGGAAGCCGCCATCGCCGCAGAGGTTCACCACACGGCGTTCCGGGCAGCTCTTCTTGACCCCCAAGGCCGCCGGTAGCCCGATGCCCATGGGTATCATGCCGTTGCTCACTAGTAGGGTGTTCTCCCGGTAGCTGGGGTAGAGCTCGCAGAGCCAGAGCATATGCGCCCCCACATCCGAAACCACCACGTCCTCTCGGCGCATATGAGCGCGCAGGATGCGCACCAGATCCACTGGGTGCAGGCCTCCTCGTCCAGAACTCGCTGGGGCGTTCAGGTGCCTCTGCAAAGAGGCCTTCATCTCTGTGGTCCAGGAGGGACGGGGAGACGCATACTCGCTCAGGGAGCGCAAGGACGGGGCTAGATCGCCGATCGCCACGGATTGACGGGGATGGCGGGGCGAGAGTGGTTGCGGCCTTTGGCTCAGGTGTATGGCGGGTACGTGTGCGAGCGCCTCCCAGATGCCAGGGTGTAGCTCCTCCACGTCCAGGCCTACACAGAGCATGAGGTCTGCTTCGCCCAGGGCGGGCAGGATGTGGTTCTGCGGTAGCCCGATCCGGTGCAATCCCAGAGGGTCGTCCCATGGGAGGACTCCATCGCCCATCCAGCTATGGGTAACAGGGACGTTCCAGGCTTTGGCCATAGAGCGCAGATCATCCGCCGCTCCGGCACGTATGACGCCATGGCCACAGATGATGAACGGCCTTTGGGAGCGCAGCAGGGCTTGACGCAGGGGTTGGATGTCTGCAACTACATGTCCCTTGGAATCAGGCTGGAAAGGCGTCTGCTCTCCCGCGGTCCCGCCCATGATGTCCATGGGCAGGGCTATATGGACTGGCCCAGGAGGCTCGGACAAGCAATCCATCAGGGCTTGGCGTAGCACGCGTTCCGTGTCTTCAGGCCTCTCTATGCGTCGGCTGTACTTGGTGAACACGGAGAAGGCGGTCTGTTGGTCGAAGCCTTGACGGTGCGGCTCCCCTCTGACCCTCTTCTCGAAATCTCCAGTAAGCACCAGCAGCGGGATGTGGTCCAGATTGGCGGTCGCGGTGCCAAGAAATATATTGCTGGCACCGGGTCCGACGGTGGTAAGGCACACTCCCGGCGATCCGTTCATACGGGATGCCCCCATGGCCATGAATGCGGCGGCATTCTCATCCCGTACACAGATGAACTCCAAGCCGCTCTGGAGGATGGAATCCATCACATGCACGGTCTCGCCGCCGGGGATGCCATGCACTGTCCTCACACCCTGGGAGGCCAGGGTCCGTGCCAGAACATCCGCCGCCCTGGTCATTCGGCTTCACTTCCTGCAGGCAAGTACGGCAGCAGCGATGGCATCCTCCACCTTGCCGCGCGTCACATGCACGTGGATACCCAATGCCTCCAGGTCGGCCCGGGCCTTGTCACCTATGCCTGTTACCACTACGATTTGGTTGTCATTCAGCTCCTGGACGGTGGCCTCCAGCCGGAGGCGATGGGTCTCGCCGTACAGTGGTGCATCCTGGTCTCTGTTCAACTCCACCTTCCCCAGGGATTGGATGGCACCGTCACGATACTCGTAGATGCGGAATACCGGGCTGTTGCCGAATCCTCCATCAACGGTCACTCCCTCGGAGGAGGCCACCGCCAACCTGGTGGCGGTCTTCTCTTCCAGCCCCAATGGGGTGGAAGTGGCGCCGCCGGTGGGGCCACAGCCGGAACCGCAGGCTGCGAACTCCTGCGAGCGGTCGTTTCCCAGGAGGCCGATGGCATCGGCACGGCATTGCTTGCAATGGCGCATCATCCGCACATCGTTGGCGCAGAGGTCCTGGAGCTCCCTCCGTTCTCTGGCCGTGGGGGCCCGGAGCTCCTCGAAGCGGGTTCCAGCCACCGGTATTAGTGGCAGGATGTTGACGATGTACACTCCTAAGGCCTTTAATCGCTTCACGGCCTCGGGTATGTGCTGGTCATTGATGCCAGGGATGAGGACCATATTGATTTTCACCATCATGCCCTTCTTGACACACATCTCCACTCCTTGGAGCGGTCTTTCTATGAGGGTCTCCGCCGCCTCCAGGCCGCGGAGGTGTCGGCCACCGTGATTGACGAACTGATAGACCTTCTCGGCCACATGCGGGTCCACGGCATTGATGGTCACGGTCACGAATCGGATGCCTAGGTCCCAGAGCCGATCCACATTGTCTGGTAGGTTCAAGCCATTGGTGGATATGCAGAGGGTCATCTCTGGGAACTCGTTAGCGATCAACTGCATGGAGACGAAGGTCTCCTCGTTGGCCAGAGGGTCTCCGGGCCCAGCCACGGCTACAACCTTAAGCTCTGGTATCCGCTCCTTCACCAAGCGGACCTTGGCCAGCGCCTCCTCGGGGCTCAGGACCTCGCTGGTGACTCCTGGACGGGACTCGTTACTACAGTCATATTTACGGTTGCAGTAGTTGCATTGTATGTTGCATTTTGGCGCTACAGGGATGTGCATGCGCGCGAACTTATGATGCGCCGCCTCCGTGTAACAGGGATGGGACAACAATGCTGTCTCCAGGTCCACCTTCTTTTCTTCAGACATCTTATCATCCGTTAATCTACATACCGGTATTTAGATTTCCACCGGCCACTCTGTTTCATGATGGGGTGCCACACTGAGCCCATGAGTCGAATGTATTCTACGGTCTAAGTGGAAAGCGATATTACTAATAGGAGTGAGTTCAATGTTACGCTCCCGACTTGCAAATGGTGGTCCCGGGAGCCGTTGAGGACGACCCTCTTCCTCTCCCGTCGGGTTCATCTGGGCCCGTTTGGAGAAACTATAAATATGAAACCACTAGTAACCGGGTTGCTCGATGGAAGCATCGGGCAGTTCGATGTGAATCGGACTATGACCTGATTACGGGATAAAAAGGGTTATATACCCCTTCGATAATCGGGAATTTCGCCGGCGACGCGAGTAGCGTGGCTGGCTAAGAATTACAAAGGGACATGCACCCGAAGAGGGTCCCTCTCTCGGGGAAGAGGTATAGAGCGCCGGCATGGAGGATGAGACCGGATTCCGCTCGATGATTACCGATCATACGCAATCTGGACGTGTGCTAGATCATACGCCAGCGGCGATGCTACGCCGTATGGGGGATGGTTCGGCTCGAGCGCCGAAGAAGGTCGTGTCAAGCTGCGATAAGCGTCGGGTAGGTGCAAGAAGCCTATGATCCGATGATGGCTGAATGGGACTTCCTATTCTTTGGAGTGATCAGTAATGATCGGGAACGCGGGGAATTGAAGCATCTTAGTACCCGCAGGAAAAGAAATCAATAGAGATACCGTTATTAAAGGCGATCGAACGCGGTATAGGGCAAACCGAATCCCTGCAGAAATGACAGGGAGATGTGGAGTTTTGGAC
>JBFWLS010000016.1:0-8785 GCA_050251995.1 Candidatus Methanomethylophilaceae archaeon | reverse complement strand
GTCACCTATGCCTACGGGGTCATAGACGGTGACCGTTCAATCGAGCCATATGAAGGATACTGCACCGATGCCAACGTAGCAGAACTGGAAGACAGGCACGCCATGACGGACGGTCTGCGTAGGCGGTGCCAGGAGGCAGACCTCACCGTGGTCTGTCTGCCCAATGACCTCTTGGAATTCTTCCTGGCCAGAGGTGCATTCCCGAGCGTGCAGCGCTGCGTTTTTGTAGCCTCCGCCTCCATGCACCCCTATCTGCAAGGATGCCGATGCTCCCTGACCCGTAGGGGAGCCAGGGTGGGCCGGGAGAACGTATCGAAGATATTGGATTTGGTGTAGAGTGAGAGGATGGACAAGGATGGTGCGGACGCCGGGATTTGAACCCGAGTTCTGAGCTTGGCAAGCTCAAGTGATAACCAGCTACACTACATCCGCCTATTTTCGGTGATATTATCGTTCAATATAAACTTTGTCGTGATGGCCTCCCAGATGATTCACAGGGGAGCCATATGATCTTCGTCATGCGATGGGTGCCGTCCGATTCAGCGATTACAGCCGGGTGCATATGGAACCGGACCGGACCTTTCCATCTCACAGCGTTATCACCCTGTCGCTCTCGGCCACGATCCGATAGAGGTCGGCCATTTTGGACAATGGGCAGGCCTGGGTCTCGCCCTTGGCCCTGATACGCATGCAGGAAGTGCAACTGTATGTCTTGCCACCTGCTTCAAGGAAGCTCTCGATCTCCTTGCTGATCTTGAAATGCTCGTTGTCCAGATCCTCGCACTCAACTCCTTTGGCCAGCAGGAATATGTTCACGGAATCCCCTTGCTCAAGGGAGTAGATGCCCAGCCGGAAGGCTTGGTAGACGGTCTCTGGGTCGTTGGAATAGAGAATCATGCCCAGTTTCATGTTGGAATCAATGAACGTCAAGCATATAAATCGATTCCACTAATGAGTTGGAATAAAGAAGGCGTGCAACACCCCCCAGAATAATGGGTCAAGAATAGCCGGCTTAGGCGACCGTTGCTGTGACGGCTCCCTCTTGACCCTTCGCTTTCGTGAGGCCTAGCAGGCATCGTGGCGCCCATTCCCTTGGTAGCGTTTACCATAGAAACGGCTATAAATGATATGAAGTATGGGTAAGCATCTGCTTCGCTAGATTTGCAGGAAAAGAGCATTACATTCATCAGTGATTTCATGGTAGCTAATTTTGAAGATTTGGGGATAGGGGAAGCCGTGGCCAAGGCCATGAGGAGCATGGGCTGGACCGAGCCCACCCCCATCCAAGAGACCTCCATTCCGGAGGGGCTGCAGGGCATAGACATGCTGGCGCAGGCCCAGACCGGTACTGGCAAGACCGGTGCCTTCGGGGCCATCATATTGGAGAGGACCCCTGCTGGAGCCAAGATCCCATCCGCCCTGGTTCTGGCACCCACACGGGAACTGGCCATCCAGGTGTCAGATGAACTGTCGAGCCTAGCAAGGTATTCCAAGCATGTCTGCGTCCCCATCTACGGCGGCGCCTCAATCAACGCACAAGCGGACCAGCTGGACCGTGGTGCGGACATCGTGGCCGGTACGCCTGGCCGGGTCAAGGACATGATCAACCGTGGCATCCTGAACCTCAGCCAGGTCAAAGTGCTCGTCCTGGACGAGTCAGACCGTATGCTGGATATGGGGTTCATCGAGGATATCGAGGACATCATCCGCCGGACACCTGCACAGCGGCAGACGCTGCTGTACTCCGCCACCATGCCCGAGGGCGTACGCCGACTGGCGCAGAGCTACATGCATAAGCCTAAGGAGATAATGGTGTCCAAGGACGAAATGGTGCTGGACCTCACCCAGCAGTACTATTTCAACGTCGGTCGCAAGAACAAGCTCTGGGCCCTCTGCCGAGTGCTGGACAAGGAGAAGCCCAAGGCCATCATCTTCTGTCACACCAAACGCATGGTGGACATATTAGTGGAGAGGCTACAACGGCTGGAGTACAAGGTGGAAGCCATCCATGGCGACATGGCTCAGAACAAGAGGGAGAAGGTCATGAAGCGCTTCCGAGAGGACAAAGTAGACCTTCTGGTTGCCACAGATGTGGCCGCCCGCGGTCTGGACATTCAGGATGTCAACTATGTCATCAATTATGATATCCCGGACCACCCGGACAGCTACGTGCACCGCATCGGGCGTACCGGCCGGGCGGGCAAGGAGGGGACGGCCATCACCTTCCTCACGGCGGATGAGGCGCACCTCCTGCGGGCCATAATCAACTACACCGGCATGAACATCGAGGAGAAGAAGGTGCCGGAAGTGGACGGTAGGGACACCGTGAAGAAGGTCGTGGACTACGACCAGATATCCGATCTCTTCGGCATGGTGAAGTTCGAGCTCAATATCGGCAAGAACGATGGCGTCAACCGCAACAAGCTCATTAACCTTGTCGCCAAAGGCGCTAAGGTCAATGACAAAGCCATTGGCAACATGTACATCCAGGAGGACGTATCCATGGTGGAGGTGCACAAGGACTTCGCCAACCGCATGGTGAACGAGCTGCCACGCAACAACTTCAACGGCAAGCGGCTGACGGTAAAGGCCCACATCAGAGAAGAATGACCGCTAAACCCCTTCCGTTCCTTTTCTATTCTTGTCTGGTATCCGCCATGGCCTCGGATTCTTCAAGAGAGAGGGTCACGGGCGGAAGCGATGGAGGAATGTGGTTTCTGCCCCTGGCCTTTGCAAGAGAGGCCATTATTGTCCAGCGACAAGATTCTGATAGTCAGATATTAGAAATGGGTTATTAATCATGCTTAAACATCGATTCCAGGCGCTCCATTGGGATAACAAATCAACATTGAGCTGGAGACGGGGGAGCGGATAGAGCCACAATTCTCCCCATGGCGCAAGTCGTGAGGACCGTCTGCGATGGCCAAGAAGTGGCAAAACATACAGCCAGAAAGAAAGGCAAATACTCCAAAGTGATGGTGGGGAGCTGGTGGAGATCGAGTCCAAGAGGCCGTAGCTCCACCTGTCGACCAACATGCGGTGTCTCTCCGGGAACCTAATTATGAAAAAGACGGAGGCGCGGGTGGACGAGGAATCGGTCTTCGAATGCTACGCCGTGCAATAGAGGGCAGTAGGGCAACATCCCTTCCAAGGGCGTAATCTTCTTGAAACATATGCCCTCAGGAAGGCGGCCCATTCCCATTCCAGGTCTTGCACGTGGTCTTTCCAATGCCGTAGCTGTTCCCATAGGCCTCGATGGTCGAAAGGACTGTCTCTGGATCAAAGGTACCGATAGCCGGTGCACAATGGTGCTCAGCTCGTAGGGCGGCAGGCCCATGGCACGCGTGACCATGTGCACGGTGGCACAGGCTTGGCTAATGGCATGGCAGAAGAGGGTCCATTCCCCGCAGGTCTCTGGGTCGGCCCCCCATGGGGCTGCAGCCCTTCCAGGCGTCGTAACGGTTCCTGGGCTAGTTCCAGGGCCCAGGCCACCGAGGGTACGTATCTGCCCGCCCAGCAGCCGTGACAGTTCCTGGAGGCAGAGGCTAATGCGGAATGGTATGGCGTTGCCACTTTCAAACCTTCCTCTGCACGTCCGAGAGGTCCATGGCCCCACTCGGGGTGGAATGCAGGGACGAGCATAAGGGCTTGAGCTCCGGTTGGGCAGGGCATGTCAAGGCTCGATGGCCACCAGCAGCCCGTTCACCTGCAAGGTCTCCACCTGACGACCGTCCAGGAGTAGCACGGTCTCGAAGTCCACATGCTCCTTGCTGACCTTCAGGAGCTCTCCGTCCACCTCCACCTCCAGTCCACCGGAATGCATGGCCTCCGCCACTTCCGCGGGATCCATGGCCGCCAGACGGGCGATCACCTGCTTGGAGGCAGCTTTGAAGCTGGGTCCCAAGCGGGCGTGGACCGGCTTAACTCCTACCACTTTCTCCTGTATGTCCGCCTCGGCCACGATGTTCAAGGTCATGGCCTTCACAGTCTCCATGATGTCTTGCCGTCCCTCCTCCAGGTCGGCGGCGGAGGGTCCGATGAGCTCCACCAGTTGTAGCGGTGCGTTCAAAGCCATCTTATGGTCCGATTTCCATGCCCGTACGGCAGATATGACCTGCTTCAAGGACTCTCCCAAAGCCTCTGCGTGCGCATCCGTGAGCACTGGTTGCGGCCATTCGCTCACGTGGATGCTCTGCGCTCCCTCATGCGTCCGGAAGTGGTCCTGGTAGACGTCCTCCGTGACGTGGGGCATGAACGGAGCCATGAGCTTGGTGATGCCCAGGAGGACGGTGTACAGGGTATAGCGGACCGCCTGGTCCTCACGCCCCTTGGACATCTCGATGTAATGGTCGGCGAACTCGTGCCAGGTGAAGCTCTCTATCTCCCGCATGGCTTTGTCGAACTGGTAGGCCTCCAGGTAAACCGTGCAACGTTCCACGGTCCGGCTGTAGCGGCTCAGTATCCAGCGGTCGGAGGCCCGGAGTTCGTCAGGCCTCTGTGGCCGAGAGTCGAACATCCGTCCCACGAAACGGCCGATGTTGTAGAGTTTGTTGCAGAGCTTGCGCCCCCGCACCACGTCCTTCTCCCGGAAGGCATGGTCTATGCCCAGGGAGCAGGTGCAGGCGTAGTAGCGCATGGCATCGGCACCGTACTCCTGTAGGATGGGGAGGGGGTCGATGACGTTGCCCAGGGAGGAATGCATCGGTGTCCCGTCCGGGGACATGATGAAACCGTGGATCATGATGTCCTCCCAAGGCACGGAATCAGCAATCTGGTGCGTGCGTAGAATGGAGTAGAAGGCCCAAGTGCGGATGATGTCGTGCGACTGGGGCCGCATGCTCATGGGGAACATCTTCTGGAACAGCGAATCGTCCCGCTCCCAGAAGCAGTTGTACAGGGCCGAGCCGGAGGAGTCCATCCAGGTGTCGAAGACGTCGGTGCAGCCCTTTAGAGGGCCGCCGCAATCCGGGCAGGAGTCCACCGGCGGGGCGTCCAGGGTGGGATCCACGTAGCACTGCTCCTCCTCGGCCACCACGGCCTTGCCGCAGCGTTCGCACTCCCATAACGGTATGGGGGTGGCGAATATCCGCTGCCGGCTGAGGATCCAGTCCCATTCCAATGAATTCACCCAGTCCTCCAGACGGATCTTCATGAACTCTGGGAACCAGCGTATCTGCTCCGCCTTGGCCAAGACCTCCTTCTTGAAATCCAAAGTCTTCAGGAACCATTGTGGAACCTGCAGGTACTCCACACCAGTGTGGCAACGCCAGCATATGGAGAGGTTCTGGGGGTTGTCCTCCTGCTTCACCAGAAGACCCTGCTGACGGAGGTCTTCGATGATGGCGGCACGGGCCTCGGTGACACTCATGCCGGCGTAGCCGGAGATCTCGGTCATGAGGCCGTGCTCATCGATGGCCTTCTCCATGGGGAGGTTGTACTTCATAACCCATTCCAGGTCGTCCTTGTCGCCGATGGTGCAAATCATGACGTTGCCGGTGCCGTAGGCGGGGTCCACCTTGGGGTCGGCGATGACCTTCACCTTGCGGCCGTAGATGGGCGTGACCAGCTCCCGTCCCACCAGATGAGCCTTGCTCTTGTCGTCCGGATGAACGGCCACCACCTTGCAGGTGCAGATTAGCTCCGGTCGGGTGGTGGCGATGAGGAGATCCTCATCCTCGCCATCGATGCGGAAACGGATGTAGTTGAGTTTGGTGACGTTGTCGCGGTACTCCACCTCTGCATCCGCCAAGGCGGTCATGCAGCGGGGGCACCAGTTGACGGGGAAGTCACCCTTGTACACCAGGCCCTTGTGGAAGAGTTTCACGAATGATATCTGGGTGATGCGGCGGTAGTACTCGGCGTCGGTCTGGTAGTAGATGCTGGGGTCCATGCTTTCCCCCAGGATCTCGAAGTGATGCGTCATCTCCTCGATGAAGCCGTTGGCGAACTCGCTGCACAGCCTGCGGTACTCCTCCCGTGGCAGGTCCAGTTTGTTGATGCCGTGCTTCTTCTCCACCTTCACCTCCGTGGGCGTGCCGTTGACGTCGAAGCACAGGGGGAAGAAGACGTTGCAGCCCTTCATGCGATGATAGCGGGCGGCGAAATCGATGAGCGAATAACCGGTGGCATGTCCCAGATGCAGGGAGCCGGAGGTGTAGCGGGGAGGGTTGTCGATGCTGTAGATCGGTCTGTCCGATGCGGGGTCGAAACGGTAGATCTCCCATTCCTTCCACTTCTGCTGCCAGCGGCCCTCTATGGATGCGGGATCGTACTGCGACATGGCAGTCTGGGAAATAGGAGAGAATATAAAAAAGGTTGTGGAAAGGATTTCTCAGCGGATGCGGCGACGGCCATCCACCTTCTCCTCCTTCATGTCGCTGACCATGGCCAGGAGCTTGCGCATCAGCTCCTCCGTGGTCTTCACCAGGTCCCAGTCCACGGCCTTGGCCATGAGGATGGTGCCTCCCACGGTGAGGCGGCCGGTGATGCTGAACTTCCCTCCCCCCCCTTGGCTGTTGTACTTGGCCACATGCAGGGTGAGCGCCTGCGGCTTGTACATGCGGGCGATCTTGCTCAGCTCGTTGCGTATCTCGTTGTCCATGGATTCCATGTAGTACCGGTCGTCCTCGTCCAGGCCGCTGATCTGCACGAAGACCACCTCTCGGTCCCGGCAGGCGGCGATGAGTTCCATGATGTCGTATTTGGTGACGATGCCAGCCAGCTTGTCGTCCTCCAGCACCGGCAGGGTGGATATCCCATGCTCGGCCATGATGGCCGCGGCACGCCCCACGTCGTCCTCGGGGGAGATGGTCTTGAAGTCGGTCACGCAGAGGGAGTCCACGGTGAGCTCCACCGGGGCGCTGCGACCGGCGAGCTCGCCCACGGTCTGACGGTTCTTCTTCTGCCAGTTGTACTCGATGACCTCCCGCATGCCCACGATGCCCGTAAGCCGGCCTTCATCGTCCGTCACCGGCAGGGTGCGCACATCCAAGGCGCGCATGATGTCCAAGGCCTCGGAGAGCTTGTCCTTCGGTCTGGCCGCTTCCACCACCGGGCTCATGATCTCCCAGACCTTGATATCCCGGATGCCCTTTATCTTGGAGACCATCCGGGTCAAGCTCATGCGCGAGATGGTACCGATGATGCGGTTGCCATTCATCACCGGCAGCTCCCGGGCGTTGCTGATAACCATGTACTCGCCCACCGTGGTCAAGGGCGTGGCCTTGTGGATAGTGGGGTAGTTGCTCATGACGCTCTTGGCCTTGGTCTCCAAAGAGACGTTCTTGCGCTTCATTATGGTGCCGTAGCTCACCATGCCAAGGTAGTTGTTGCCATCCACCACTGGGATGTCATGCGCCTTGGTGCTCCGCATGATGGAAAGGATGTCCTCCAGGCTGTCCTCAGGCCCCACGGTCTCGAAGTCAGTGCGCATGAGTTCCGAGACGTCATGGGAATCGATCTGAGATCTCAGCATTGACAATTTCTTAAGGTCTTCCATGTCCTTTAATCCCATCATAACACCACAATTAGATTCGATGTACTACCATTTAATGCTATTTGAATCCGCATCCAGATTGCCTCCGGCGCGTCATCTGGCGAATATGGAAGTGATTAGCTGGACCCCTCGGAGGACTATGCCAACGAAGGTTTTATGAACCAGCGGCGGAAAGGCTCTCAGGCGAGGAGGCCTTTGATGTGCGCCACCAGGTCCTCTATTCGTACCCTGGTCTGTGCGGTGCTGTCACGGTCCCGCAAGGTGACGGTCCCCTTGGTATCGGCACCGTCCTCCAAGGTCTCGTAGTCCACGGTGACGCACCAGGGGGTGCCGATCTCATCCATGCGGGCGTAGCGCTTGCCGATGGAGCCGCTGTCGTCGTAGAAAGCGGCGATACCGGCGTTGTTGAGCATGGAGTGCACCCTCCGTGCCTCCGCTTCCAATCCGTCGCGGGTCATGAGCGGGAACACCCCCACCTTCACCGGCGCCATCTCCGGTTTCAGGCGCAGGACGGTGTAGTCGTCCTCCTGGCGGTGGTGGTAGGCATGCTCTAGGATGGTGTAGAATATCCTGTCCAAGCCGTGCGAGGGCTCGATGACATGCGGCACCACCCTCTCGCCGGTGACCTTCTCCTTCACCGTGGTGACCTCGAAAAGCTCTGGCCCGATGTCCACTTGTCGGCCGTTCACCTGCAACAGCAGGTGCCCGTCCTGCACATCATCCGGGGATGAGGACTCTATGGCGACGGCAATCTCTTTGGCCTCGGCTTTGAACATCGGTCCCAGCGATTTGTATCTGGCCTTTATGACATCTCTGTCCTGCTCCCGTGGTTCCTCGAACTTTTTGAAATGAGTCATGTCCACGCCGGAGAACTGGGAGTGGCGGCTGAGGTCCCAGCACCCACGGTCGGCGATTCCGACAATCTCCGTCCAACCGTAGGATAGCAACGCCTCCGCATCCCAGCAGTCGGTGGCATAGTGGGCCATTTCGTCCGGTTCGTGCTGCCGGAAGCGTAGGCGGGCCGGGTCCAAGCCCAAGCGGGTGAGGAAGCTGTAGGTGAGCCAGACGAAGTATGCCAGCACCTGATTGGCGATGATGCCCTTCTCCACCGCCTCGGCCACGCTGAGATCCGCTTCCTGTCCGTCCGCAGGGATGAGGCGAAGCATGCGGTCTGCCACCTCAGGGAAGCGTACCCATCCCTTATCCTCCGGGTCCACGAAGAGCTCCACTTCCATCATGTTGAACTCCCGCAGGCGCACCATGCCCTGCCGGGGGGATATTTCGTTCCGA
>JBFWLS010000015.1:0-9296 GCA_050251995.1 Candidatus Methanomethylophilaceae archaeon | reverse complement strand
CTAATATTCCTGGCGCTCTTCCTGCATTGCCTGGGGGTGGTGGAGCGCTACTACGATGACAAATTCTGGTGGGACAACCTCACTCATTTCCTTTCCTCCATGATTGTGTCGGCAATCGCCCTCATCGCCATCTCCCTCGTGGATTGGTATGTAGAGGAGCTCCTCATTCCCGTCAGAGTCATGCCCTTCATCATCACGGCGGTGGGATGCAGCTTTGGCGTACTGTGGGAGGTCTCGGAATGGTCTTTTGACATCGTGTTGGGGACCGGCATGCAGTACTCCTTGGACGATACCATGCAGGATCTTCTCATGGACTTGCTCGGCTCCTCGGCCATGGGGACGGTGGGATGGCTGTTCCTGCATCAACGTTCGCCGGGCGAACTGGCCCAAGGCTTAGGGGTGGAATCCTACTTCGTCTTGCTGGAGGAATGGTGGGACGCCCGGAACACGGATTGAGCGCAATCAGAGGGCGGAGACCAAAAGCGGGAGGGTCACATACTGCAGGCCGCCCGATATGGCATCGATAATGATGTCCTGTGCATTGCTGTCATCAGCGTAGTTCTGGGCAGTGCTGAAGAATGTGGGCGGGCTGGAGTCCTTATAAAGGATGAACCAGACCTGTGCCGGGCCTACGATGTCCGTGGCACTGAAACTGTAATTTGTCTCCAGCTGTGGCGTCCAGTTGTCTCCCTTGGCCACGGTGAGGTTGGGGACGTCCGTCCAGTTGCTATCGTTGAAGGTGTCCAGATAGTAGAGCTCTTCAAAGGTGACGTTCAAAGTCCCGTTCAAGGTGCCCACGCTGAGGTTGGAGATCATCACCAGAACCTGGTAGTCCATTGTCTGGCCCTCGTAGTTGGCCAGACCCAGCTGCACGGCCAGAGTTTGGTTGGCGGTCACGTTGTACGGAAGGCTGCTGGTGTTGCCATTCTCGTCCAGGAGATAGAAATTACTGGGGTGGAGAGCCATGTTGAGGTTCAGGCTCTGCCTCTCGTTGCGCACCGCCTCCTCGATGCTCTGGACTGTTTCGTTGTCGCCGCTGTAGTCCGTGCCAACGGTGTAGTCGACGGTGATGTTTTCCTTGTAGAGGTTGAACCACAGCTTGTAGCTTCCGTTCAGAGGATTGTCCACCGTGAAGATGTTGAAATCGTACGTGTATTCCCATTGGGATTGCCATTCCTCCTCGATGTTCACCGGCACATGGTCCAATCCATCCACGTTTATGGATTCGTAGAAGTACATGTTGTCTACCACGGTCTGGTTGTCTATATAGGCCACTTTCACCAGCCACACTAAGATGGTGTAGTTCATCACCTGATGCTCGTGGTTAACTAGTCCCAGGATCACGGTGCCTTCCTCACCCACTGCCGGCTCCGGATAGTCGCTAGCTCTCCCTTCCGGGCCTAGGACGTAGAACTCCGTGAAGCTCTCCCCCTGCCGGGGGAAGGCAATCACATAGCCCAGGGCGAAGACGGAGGAGAGTATGGACAGCACCAAGATGACCGACAGTGCCTTGTCCAACCCCTTCTCGGCTTGGAACGCCCCATAGGCCGCCCTCCATTTCTGCAGAGGGTCGAAAGGACGGAAAGGGTCGCTGACAGCACCTCGTCGGTAGACGGAAGCCACGGCAGCGATGAAGATGAATGCGGATACACCCAGGAGTATGGGTGTGAGCCGGATGCCCCAAGGCGTGTAATTAAGCCCGAACCCTATGAGGGGGGTTATGGCTATGCTAAGGCCGAAGGACAGCGCCACGCGCTCTATGTCGTCCAGGTCCTCGCGGGCCGGGAAGAGAGCGGCGATGGCAAGATAACCAGGGAAGAAGAGCAGGAACGGCAGGCCGATCACAGTCCGCAGGATGCTGTCCGGCAGGAGATAGATCGCCAGAATGAGTAGCACGGTAAGTGCCATCATGGAGAATATGTCCCAGTCCTTCCTAGGTTCGATTTCCATCCGACCACCTATCGAAGTAGCATATTTAATCATTAGCCATGGATTCTAATCATCGTTCGGCAACAATGAAATATACAAAAAGTTCAATCCAGTGAACATGGAAGGGGTGGGGCAGAGCTCGGTCATCAGAGGACGTTTGGCCATTCCGAAGCTCACACCTTCCGAGAAGGTCTCCCTCGTAGTCCCGTTCATCATAATCCTCGTGGCGGAGTCGCTGTTCTATGATGCATCCAACTACCATTCTGAGCCATTCTTCGAGTACGTCATCATGGTTCATGCGTTGAACATCGTCTTCTGCATCGCCTACCCCATGGTGTTGAAGGTTGATTCGCAGATCTTCCAGGCCTTCTCTCTCATCTCGTTGCTCAGGATCCTCAACATCGGCATGCCCAGCTTCACCGTCTATACCTTGCAATGGATCCCCCTCATCTATATCCCGATGACCCTGGTGGCCGCCTTTTCCATTTTGGATGAGAAGTTCGATTTCAGCATGGAGCCCGGGGAGTTCCCCTATCGGGCAGTCCTTAGCCATTATTGGCAAGGCCTGCTGGCTGGTCTGCGGCGATGGTACTTCATCCCATTGGGGGCAGCCATCGGCATAATCTTATCCATGACTGAGTTCTACGTCCTCCGGAACCAGCCCATGGTGCCGGATTACAGCTTCGGCAGCTTCGTGCTCCTGTTCTTCGTGATGTTCTTCTGCATCGGCCTGGGGGAGGAGCTCCTCTTCCGAGCTATGTTACAGGGGAGGGTGCAGGGAAAGCTGGGGCCCGCGGCGGCCATCCTGGTGTCCTCCCTTCTTTTCGGGATGATGCACTCCGGCTATGCCAATCCCGTATACATGGTCTATGTGTTCTTCGTGAGCCTGGTCTTCGGTTACCTCTATTATCGGACCAACAGCCTGCTGCTCATAACCGTGGTGCACGGAACCATCAACTTCTTCCTGTTCTCCATCGTGCCGTATCTGTATGGTTGAAGGAAGGTGAAGAGGTTTCCTGCTCAGAAGAAGCAGAAGTGGCAACCCTCGGAGGAGCAAACCCGAGCCATGGCTTGGATGCGGTCCAGAACGCCATCATAGCGCCTCACCATCATCTTGCCCTCCTCCGGCAGCTCTTTCTTCAGCTTCTCCACCTCGGAGAGCAACGAGACCGCATCCTGGGGTGAGTAGAGACGATGCTCCTTCACACCATCGAAGACGGAAGCGATGGTGGGGCAACCACGGCGGGAAGCAATCTCCGGCAGGAGGCTGTTCTCTGGTCCGAAGGCACCGATGCATCCCCGGCCCTTATCCCAGGAGAGGGTGCAACGGGAGCAGGTCTCGTTCATCTCATCGAAGGACACCATGTCCCAGGCAGTGAGCCGGTTCTCCTTGTCTGCCACGGATACGACCTGGTCCCTGCGCCCTTCAGGCACCTGTCTGAGATCCACCCATCCGTTGTACACCTTATCGGCCAATGGTTCCAGGACCCGAAGATCCTCGTCCTTCTTGATCTTGTCCAGATACACGGCTTGGATGTCATCCGTGAGCCGGTTCCTTTTCAGGAAACCCTCCCAGTCATCAATGCTCCCTTTGACGGTGGGGATGTCCACCACCTTATCGAACTCGGCCAGGTCCTCGAAGCCGTCCAGAGAGTCGAGGCGTACCTTAATGAGCTCCAGTTTCTTGTCCTTGCACAGAGCGTTCTGGGTCTCCAGCTCGCATATGGCCATTATAATTCCCATGATGTTCACCTGTCGTTGTCGATTGGATGTGGTGATCCAGGACGATTCAGACCACTTCCCAATCCTCAGCGTCCTCGTCCTCCTTAGACCTCTTGGATCTCCGTTTTTTCTTGGGCTTCCGGCCCTCAGCGTCCTCGTCCTCCTCAGGAGGGTTTTCCTCTTCAATCTTGCGGAGCAGGTACTTCTTGCGGTTGGCGCCGAACTCCACGAAGTAGTAGCCACCCTTGGCCAAAGCCATCAGCATGAAGAGGTAGATGAAGCCCGTGAGGATGAGGTTCAAGGAGACGGTGGCGGTGGTTTCCACGCCTGAGACGATCTCCAAGGGGATCTCTACATCAATCGGCAGGATACCGCCCTGGGTGACGTACCATATCCACAGGGCGATGGTGAGGGACTGCAGGATGCCGAAGGGGACCCGTCCGAAGTTGCCCTTGGGATAGAAGCCCTTGGGGAAAGCCAGGATGATGATCGGTATGGCGTAAAGTATGGCGGTTTCTCGGACCAAGGCCAGAACTTCCTTCAGACTCTCCAGGCTCTCAGCGTCAAAGGGGACGTCCGTGCCGGAAGAGATGTCGGCGATGGCTAGGTTCAGGGTGTGCAGGCCCAAGGTGGCCAAGGAAACCGGTATGACCACGAAGAGCAGGGCGGCGGCTAACATGCCCACGATCCCTTTGCCCACGCTGCCGTTCCTTAAAGAGAATTCACCCATTGTTCATCACCTCAGGAAATGCTTCCGGATGTGGCCATCTCGACCTCGATGCCTTCGAAGATGTTCAACGTCAATGTCAATGTGTAGTCCGGTCCGAAGACCCCAATCCCCAAGGAGCTCATGTCGAATTCCAAGGTCTCCGTGCTCACGGCGTTCAGGGCCAAGGACACGGCAGGGCTATCAAAATCATTCGTGCCATCATCAATGTTGGCGGTGACATCCACGCTACCGCCCATGGCGGAGAAGGTGTCCATCTCCAGCTGGAAGCTGAATTCTTGCGTACCGCTGTTATAGGATTCGTTGCTGATGTTGTATCCATTGAGCTGGAACAGGTCCATGGTGAACGATGGCCCGAATTCCTCCTCGCTCACCAGCAGCCCGAAGCGCAGGAAGATCATATCCCCAGAGGCTATGGCCTCAGGAAGGGCGCTATCGTTCACCTCGATGGAGAATGTCGTGTTAGGCGCGGAGAAGTATACGGTGCTGGTCCCCCATCCCAGTGCGGTGCTGGCATTCGCCAGCTGCACCGCCAGGGGGAACTCGAAGTCATGGAACATCTCCGAAGCGGTGTGGTTCACGGTGAAGGACATGTTATGGCTGTTGTTGTCATAAGCCAGGGAGCTCTCGTCCAACTCGAACTCCGTGAAGATCGGTTCTATGGGGAGGCGGAGGTCCAAGGCGAAGGAGAACTGCATGAGGTCGGCCATGTACTGCGCTCCCAACTCCACGCCTATAGCGAGATTTGTGCCGTTCAGGATGAGGTCCTCATCCACCAGCCCCAAGAGCTGGCTTGTGTTCAACCCTGCTTGGATGAGTAGGTTGTTGTTGATGCCGCTACGCAGCAGCATTGGCCCTTGCCCGCCTTCCATCATAAGGGTGTCGTTGTTGTCTAGGATGTAATAGCTGTAGTAGAAGTCCTCGATGTCCCAGTAGCCTCCGAATCGAACGCTGAAGGGGAAGCTGATGCTTATCTCCTCCTCGTCCATGTTGAACGCCAGAGCATCGGGGTCGAAGTCCACCTCGAAATTCTCGGTGGCCAAGGAGTAGGCACTCACGGCCACGATGCCAACTATGCTCAGGTTGAGCACCACCAGTATCGTTCGCACTAGGACGGTTCCGACGGACATGCGCTTATTAAAAGGTGTATACAATATATTAAGTTCATGTGTTATCCGACATCGTTTCTCCCATCGAGCCGGGTCGTTCCATGAATGGGATAAACTTGAATACGGACGCAGGCATAGACGGTGCGATATGGCAGAGATCAGGATCCGGAAACGGAAGCGCTTGCGAAGCAAGGATGCACGGCTGCTGGCGGAGAGGATGGAATCCATCTTCGGCATGGCCACCTTCGGCGACGAGGATGCAGTGGACGTGGCCAACAGCAGCGATTTCGACCTGCTGTTCATCAATGGGCGGATTCTAGGGATGCTGCTGGAGGAGGAGCCTTTCCTCACTATCCGGGGCGTGTTGCATTACAGACCGGAGAAGCGGTTCGTCACCGTGGACATGGGTGCTGTGCCGTATGTGACAAATGGTGCGGACATAATGACCCCGGGTATCACGGACGCCGACCCCTGCATCGAGGAGGGCGACCTGGTATGGATCAGGGACATCCGCAACCTGGTCCCGTTGGCTATCGGGAGGAGCCTATTGCCAGGCAGGGAGCTGGTGGAGCGCAAGGAGGGGAAAGGCGTCTCCAACATCCACTATGTGGGAGACCGTCTCTGGAAGTATGAGGAGGCTTAGGTAAGCTTTTATCGCTTCAATGGCATGCATAACCGGGATGCTCAGTGGTTAAGAGGAAAATGCCCTCGAGGAGAGAGGACAACAAGGTGGTGGAGCCTAACCGCTTCATCGACCTCGGCTTCATGGATATGGTGGACGATTCGGAGGCAGATGTCCGCATCAAGGTGGCCGATGTCCGTCGCTTCGAGGACTTGGCGGAAGTCAGTCGGCAGGTCTATGATGGCAACATACTCCTGGTGGATTTCTCTTTCGTCATGCACAACAAGGATGCCGTGGACACCATCATGGCCGAGCTCCGCAGCGTTGCCGGGGACTGCAACGGTGACATGGTTGTGGTGGGCAAGGACCTGGCAGTGGTAAGTCCCAATGGCATGCGCATCGGCCGTCAACGCATCCAAGGCAGTTTCTGACCCGGATTATTCATATATACCATCCCAGCCATGCAATGCCCGTGAAAGATAGGAAGACCGTCCACGACCCCGTGCACGGTGGCATCTACGTAGACGGTGTCTTTCTGGAATTGCTCCAAAGGCATGAGCTACAGCGTCTGCAGAACGTCAAGCAGCTGGGCCTAGCGAACCTGGTCTTCCCTGGGGCCAACCACACCCGTCTGGAGCACAGCCTCGGAACTTATCATCTCATAGGCAAGATGGCCCGGGCCCTGGACCTGGACGATGCCGAGACCGACGAGGTCAAGGCCGCCGCCATGCTCCATGACATCGCCCACCCGGCATTCTCACATACTCTGGAGGAGATCATGGAGGTCAGCAGCGGTCTAGGCCACATGGAGATGGGCAAGGCGTTAATCCAAGGCTCGACCCCCCACCACCTACCTGAGGATGAGGTGGAGTTGGGAATCACTCCCAGCATCGCGGAGGTCCTGGAAGGGCACGGCATTTCCTCCCGCAGGGTCACGGACATCATAGTCTCTCCCCAGGGTTCGCTTGCTTGGGAGCAGCAGAGCCTGTTGCAGGACCAGGGACAGGCCTTCTTCGGCAACACCCGGCACCTGAACCAGATGATCCACGGCCCCGTGGATGCGGACCAGATGGATTACCTGCAACGGGATGCACATTATACCGGGGTGGCGCATGGCGCCATCGATGCAGAGAGGCTCCTGAACACGATAGGAGTGCACAACGGCACCCTGGTGGTATCTCGCGGAGGCATTGTGGCCGCCGAAGGCATGATGGTGGCCCGGGCGTTGATGTATACGTCCATATACTATCATCGAACGGTGCGCATCGCCGAGATGATGCTCTGCAAGGCCCTGGAGGCCGCCTCGCCGTCAGCACGGAAGAGCCTGCACCTGCGCAACGACGCGGAGGTCCTCTGCTCCCTTCTGGCAGAGAAGGGCGAGGCCGGGCACATCACTAAATCCATCCTGCGACGTCACCTCTACAAGAAGGCCATCAGCCTGAGTACGGTGGCCACCACGGACGAGCAGAGGGACGCCTTGGCAGGCATTTGCAGCTACCAGGGGAGGAAGGAGGCGGAGGCCATGGTGGCCCAGAAGGCCGGGGTGAAGGTCTCGGAGGTCATTGTCGACCTCCCTTCCCGCTCCTCCCTGTTCTGCATGCTACGGGCGGGGAAGACGGACATCCCCATATGGGATGGTGACAAGGTCCGGCCTATCTCTCGTTACTCTCCCTTGGCTAAGGCTCTGCAGACCCGTGATATCCATGACTGGACGCTGTTGGTGTCCTGTCCGGCCAAGCACCGGGAGTCAGTTCAGCGGGCCGCCCAGAAGGTGCTGTTCGACTGATCAGCCCTTTATGACGGCTATGGGCGTCAGCCGGGCCACCCTGTCGGTGAGGCCGGCACCGCAGACCACGTCCACCACGTCCACCACGTCCTTGTATGCGCCAGGAGCCTCCTCCTGCAGACCTTCGCTGGAACCGCTGCGGAGGTGGATGCCTTTGCCTTGCAGCTCCTGGCGTATAGTGGGGGCTTCGAAACTGCTGATGGCCTTCTGGCGGGACATGACCCTGCCGGCACCATGGCAACTGGAACCGAAGCTGTCCCGCATGGCCCCTGCCATGCCCTTCAGCACGAAGGAACCGGTGCCCATGTCCCCGGGCACGATGACTGGTTGGCCCACGGATCGGTAGATGTCCGGGAGCTCCGACCGCCCGGGTGCGAAGGCCCGTGTAGCCCCCTTTCGGTGAACCAACAGCTCCTGTCGCCTGCCTTCCAGCTCGTGCATCTCCTTTTTGGCGATGTTGTGCGCCACGTCGTAGACCAGACGCATGCCCATGCTCTCGGCGTCCCGGTGGAATACCTTCTCGAAGGACTCCCGCACCCAATGGGTGATCATCTGCCGGTTGGCCCAGGCGTAGTTGGCGCCGCAGGACATGGCCTGGAAGTACTCCTCGCCCTCCATAGACTGGATGCGGGCGCAGGCCAGTTGCCGGTCGGGTAGGCGGAATCCCTGATTCTTCATCCCCCTCTCCATGCTCTGTAGGTAGTCGGTGGCGATCTGATGCCCGCAACCGCGGGAGCCGCAGTGCACGCTGATGGTTATGCCTCCCTTCTGCAGTCCGAAAGCCTCCGCCGCCACCGGGTCAAAGACCTCCTCCACGCGATCGATCTCCAAGAAGTGGTTGCCGGAGCCCAGGGAGCCCAATTGAGGTATGCCGCGCTTGCGGGCCTTGTCGCTGACCTTGGAGGGCTCGGCCTCCATCATCCGACCCGTCTCTTCTGTGGCCGGGAGGTCGGAGTCCCATCCGAAGCCCTTCTCCACCGCCCAATGCGAGCCGAGGCCCAACACCTCCTCCATATCCTTCTCGGCCAATCTGGTGACGCCTTTGGAGCCGAGGCCGGAAGGCACGGACCGGTACATCCCGTCCACGAGGTCCTTCACCAGCGGACGGACATCCTTTTCCGACAGGTCGCTGCGGATGAGCCGCACGCCGCAGTTGATATCAAAACCTATGCCGCCAGGGGAGATCACCCCGTCCTGCATGTCCATGGCGGCCACGCCGCCGATGGGGAAGCCGTAACCCCAATGTATGTCCGGCATCGCCAAGGAGCTGCCCACGATTCCTGGGAGGCAGGCCACGTTGGCAGCCTGCTGCGGGGCGTTGTCCTGCATGATGGAAGGTATCATATGCTCCGAGGCGAAGACCACGGCGTTGGTGAGCATTCCCCCCACCGTTCCCTTCGG
>JBFWLS010000014.1:0-9382 GCA_050251995.1 Candidatus Methanomethylophilaceae archaeon | reverse complement strand
ACGCTCTCGAAACAATCACGGGTGCCTGAAGAGGCTTCACGGTTGTATACCACGATGGAGGCATCGTTCCCACCGACCTCGTTCCAGTTGGTATAGGTACCATTGTAGATGCCGCGTATCTGCTCCATGGTTAATGCAGACACTCCGGCATTGTCCCCGACTATGATCGCGACACCATCGTTGGCGATCTTGGTCTCAACCAGATTGGGATATTGCGTCTTCTCGCTGGACTTCAAGGCCCGGGAGGCCATGCCGATGTCCGCGGTCCCCTGACCAGCAGAACTTATCCCATGTCCAGATCCGCCGCCGGTGATGCTTATGGACACCCCAACGGTCACTTCCTCATAGTTCTCCTTGAATAGGCTCATCAAGGGCTGCACAGTCGTGGACCCTGTTACGGACATCTCCACACCCTGAGCCTCTGACGTGTCCCCTCCAAGTACCGACATGCCACCGATACAAACGATGGCAGTGACGGCTATGGCGAGTATGATGCTCATCTTATTTTCCAAGATTATACCTCGTGAGAAGTCAACCTATGGACTAAATATATACTTTCTCGCCATAGTGTATATATCTATATATATAATATATTGAAATCATAGATATCTGATTATATCATAATTAATGAGAGCTGAACATATCTAATATCATAGAAAATGCAGCTATGGATAAGAGAATATTCCCATAGAAACATCAAATTCGGACCTACGACAATAAATAATTACGCAAAGAATATTAGAAAATTGAAATATACTATGGAGGGATTGATAGATGACCAGCATGGATGTTCGCAAGGTTCAGGTGACAGGCGGTTCTTCATTCGTTATCACACTGCCCAAGGACTGGGCGAATTCCATAAACCTCAAGAAGAATGACCCGTTGGGAATCTTAGTCCAACCTGATGGGAGCTTGATCATCAGCCCACCGGACAAGCTGGATACAGAATCCAGCTTGAAGGTTTTCAATGTGGACGATATAAAGGATCATGAACTTCTGTTCCGCCTTCTCGTCGGAGCGTATATATCCGGGTACAACACCATCGAGGTGCAGTCGGAGAACCGTCTGACCACCGAGGTTCGGGAGGCGGTGACCCGGATCACTCAGACCGCCATCGGGTTGGAGATCCTCGAAGAATATGACAAGAACGTGGTCTTGAAAGACCTCGTCGATCCGTCCGAGATGCGTTTCCGCAAAAGCATCGAGCGGATGCGGGTTCTGGTGAAGAACATGCTGGCTGACTGCTTCATCGCCCTGTCCAAAAAAGACAGTAGCATCCTGGACGACATCGAGATACGGGACAACGACGTGGACAGGCTGGAATGGTTGATCTCCCGCCAGATGAACATGGCGCAACGGGACAACCGGGTGGCTAGGAAGTTGGGGGCGACGCCACACGAGGTCATCAACAATTTCCTTATCGGACGTATCCTGGAACGCATAGGCGACCATGCCATAACGATCTCGCATAACGTCCGCATCCTCATAGATAATGATTTGGATGATTCCATATGTGAACAGATCGTCCGTGCCGGGGAATATGCAATATCCCTGTTCTCTGAGAGCGTGGACGTGCTTTTCAGCCAAGACATGATAGCCGCCAATGCCAACATCAACCACATCCGGGATCTGGTGGACATCTGCCGGGAGATTAACCGTATTGCTCTTGACCAGGAGGCGGAGACCGCATTGGCCATCAGTCTGATCGCCGGTAGCATCAGACGGACGGGGGAGTATTCCACCGACCTGTCAGAACTCACCATCAACATCCTCATGGATTGAGATAAATAATCCTCCGGCCTTAACCCCGTCATGTGCATTCTCTCCGACGAGGAGATCCTCTCCCGCATGCAGGAAGGCACCCTAGGAATCGAGGAATTCTCAGAACGCGGACTCACCCCCAATGGTTATGACCTTCGCATCGCCGAGCTCTCGGTCAGAGGAGGTGAGGTAGTCAAAGATGGTACGGCCAAGATACCGCCCAGGAGCATGTTCTATGTTTCCACCGTGGAGGCGGTCTCCTTACCATCGGATGTCTGTGCCCAACTCTGGCTGAGAACCACCTGGATCAGGAAGGGCGTGCTTTCATCCTTTGGCAAGATCGATGCCGGTTTCCAAGGCACTTTGACCTTGGGTGCCTACAACGCCACCGAAGATGTCATAGAGATCCCTATCGGTGAGAGGTTCTGCCAGATGGTCCTGGAGCTCCTGCATACGCCCGCCACCGCGGACTACTCGGCTCGCTCTGGGAACTACCAGGGGCAGAAGGGCATAACATTGGAACCTAAGAAGGGCTAGAGCACCCGCAGATCGAGGGAGTAAACGCTCATCCTGGGCGAATAGGTCTTGAGCTCCTTCTCCTCCAACATCCGTATCTCACGGCCCAGAGGTCTGCCGCTGCTTAACGCCTTCTCCTTTGCCCCCGGCCATGATTCCCGTTCTGAGATTACGTACAGGTGGATGGTCGCATCCGCATTGCACCTTGATATCGCCAGAGGCAGGAACTCCAGCGCACTCTGGGGAAGGTTCATTATCACCCGGTCTGCCAAGGGCAAGCCCGGCACCACCTGGTTTACATCGCCCAGCACAGGCACGATTCCATCCGCTTTGTTCAACTCTATGTTGCGTTGCATGGCCTCTATGGCCGCAGGGTTGATGTCCACGGCATAGATGGCAGAGGGGTTGGAATTCCTCCATATCACAAGAGGGAACGGCCCCGCTCCAGCGAACATGTCCAGCACTACCTCGCCTTCCTTGACCTGCATGGCTATGCGATGTCGCTCGTTGGACAACCGGGGGTTGAAGTACACTTTCCGAGGGTCGATGAGCATCCTCACCCCGAACTCGGTATGAAGGGATTCGCTGCTGCCCTCCCCAGCAATGGCATGGAGCTCCCTGATGCGGCACTCCCCCTTCACCCCTTCGTCCGCGAGCACCAAACGAAGACGTGGGTTGGCCTTCCGCATGGCCTCGCCAATCGACTCTTGGTAGGGGGTCAGCGCTTTAGGTATCCTCACGATGGCCACGTCACCGATTACGTCGAAGGAGGAAGGAAGCGTATCCCGAAGATTCTCCGGAACCTGCACAATCCTATGGAAGTCGGTCTCCGGTTTATGCTCCTCCGGAAGATCCAGATCGACTATCGGCCAATCCCCTTCAGGATCATGCAAAACGGGAATGAAGATATGGGGGCCGTCCCTGAAAACCCGGTGATTTCGGTCCAGGATACCCATCTGGATGGTCATGGTTCTGACCTTCTCCGCATCCTCCTTGACGACCTTCAAGCATCGTGTCACATCTGCAGAGAAGCCATGGAGCATATATTAGTTCTATGTGCAAAACCTAATATCGCTCCAGCTCTTTGGAGCGTGCATGAGCGAGCGGTCAGGCTTGGTTTTCGTGGGCTTGGGCCTGAGTGGGGTGGATGGCATGAGTGTCAAAGCCCGCCGGGCCTTGGAGGAGTGCGATGAGATATATGCTGAATTCTACACCTCCACGCTCATAGGCACGAGCGTCTCGGACCTGGAAGAGTCTTTGGGCAGGAGGATAAAGGTCCTGCATCGTATCCAGGTGGAAGAGGGTGATGAGATTGTCACCCGAGCAAAGTCGGCCAAGGTGGCTTTCGTTACCGCGGGCGACACCATGGCCGCCACCACGCATGTGGACCTTAAGATACAGGCGGAAGAGGACGGGGTCCCGGTGCAGGTCATCCATGGTGTGTCGATCTTCTCCGCCTGCCCTACTTCATTGGGTCTGCAGCCCTATAAATTCGGTCGCACGGTCACCCACCCATTTTTGGAAGAGGATTATCACCCCCGTTCCCCTTACGACAACATCCTGGAGAACAAGAATCGCGGACTGCATTCCATGATACTCCTGGACATCCGGGCGGACGAGCTACGCTACATGACCGCCCATCAGGCCTTGGAATGGCTGATGGAGGCAGAGAGGAAATGGGGGGGCGGCCTCATAGCCGATGACACCTTGGTCTGCGTGGCTGCGCGCCTGGGGGCGGAGGACGAGCTGGTTGTCGCCGGTTATCCACGAGACATCCTGGGCATGGAGCTTGGAGGGCCGCTCCACACCCTTGTCATCCCAGGCAACCTGCACTTCATGGAGGCCTTCGCCCTAGTACGATTCGCCCAGGCTCCAGAGGAGATAATAGAGGACGAGGTCTGAGCTCACTCCCATAATCTCTCCAGGTCCACGCCGGCTCGCACACGCTTGGTGATGAGTTCCATCTTGTCCTGGTCCCGAGGGTCCACCCGGGCAATGAGATGCTCAATGACCTCCGAGACCGCCAATGTGTCGCCGTCCAGAAGAAGCACGGGCACGTTCAGTTCCTCTGCCCGGGCCAATATTGTGCGCGGGGGGGTTATCCCTCCTGTGAGCACAATGCACGAGGTGTCGGTGGACAATGCCGCCAGCTGGATCTCCGTGCGGTCGCCTCCGGTGATGACCGCTTTCCTCTGTCCCCTCCTCATGTAACGTATGGCGGTCTGAGGACTCATGGCCCCTACCAGCACATCCTCCACCAAGCGGTCCAGTCCTTTCTCGCCTGCCAGAACGGCAGCGGAGGTCTTCTCGATTATCTCACTCACACGGAAGGACCGAAGCTCCGGGATAGGAGGGATCTCCCCTAGGACCGGTATGCCCCTGGATTCCAGCAGTTGCCGCTCCTGGCAATCCTGACATTTGTTCAGGACCACGCCACGGACGTCCAGTCCCCGCTGGTCGCAGATGCTCTTGAACATGAAGGTGCCGTCTATGGAGGTGGGAGAGCTGGAGGAGACCAACACCATGGGTGCGTCCAATGCTTTGGATATGTCCAGGTGGGAAAGGCCGTGGGTGAACCCATTGGTGAGGTCACGGCTACCCTCTATGATCATAAGATCCTTGTCCTCCTTGAGATGGTCGTAGGCCGTGCGAATGTCCTCCATGCTCACCGGGTCGAATATGTCGTAGGAGAAAGGAGACAAAGATGTTTTGTCATCCAATCCAAGTACATAGGACATCAGCATCGCATCCTGATCTACCGCTACTCCGTTCCATTTCACCATACTCTCACGGAAAGGTTTGTAGAAACCCACCTTTCCAGGGAAGTTCCGGGCTATTCCCAAGGATAGCACCGATTTCCCAGACCTTTGGCCTATTGACGCCAGATACACCTTCTTCATAATCTCCCTCCAATTGTTACCAGGGCGTCCACCGCCCAGCAGCCCTTTCCTCTTTCATCCACCATGACCGGGTTTATCTCCAGTTCCAGGATCTCCTCGTTCTCGATAGCGATACGTACCAATCGCCTCATAAGGTCTTTCAAGGCTTCGATGTCGGAAGCCGGACGTCCCCTCAGACCAGTGAGAAGCTGATAGACACGGGTGGAGCGCAGGAGTTCATCCAGCTCCTTCTCGCCCATGGGGGCGATTCCTTGGCTTATCTCCTTCATCATCTCCACGAATATCCCACCGGCACCGAAGCTGAGAACCGGTCCGAACTGCTCGTCCCTGACCATGGAGACGATGACCTCTGCCCCTTTCACCTGCTTCTGCACTGATACCCCGTCTATACGGGCCTCGGGCATGGCCCTACGGCAACGTTCCATTATGAGACCGTATGTGCTCACCACGGACTCGCTGTCCATGACATTGACGATCACCCCGCCGACATCGGTTTTGTGGTGGATGTCGGGGGAGATGACTTTCATCACCACCGGGTAGCCAAGGGTATCCGCCAATTCCACGGCCGCAGAGGCGCACCGCGCTCCCCCCTCCCCCGGGACGGAAACGCCATAGGCGGAGAGTATGGCTTTGCCCTCGCCCTCTGTTAGCGAATTTCTGCCCTCCAGCAGCACTGAACCGATTATCCTCTGAGCCTCAGACCTGCCTTCGCTGTCTGGCATCTGCATGGGCGTGTCGGAGCCATCCAGGCCATCCCGGTAATCCAACATGAAAGACAACGCCCGCACCGCCCGATCCGGGGAGGGGTATTCCGGGACCCCTCCCTCCCGCAGTATCTGAATAGAAGTCTGGACCCCGCTACCACCCACGAATGAAGCCAACAAAGGAAGCGAACGGCGGGGATGGAATCCACATAGAATCCTGGCCACTTCTTCCATGTCCACGGTGTCCACGGGGGACAAGAGAACGATGATGGCCTGCACGTGCTCGTCCTCGGACAGAACGTCCAAGGCGCTCCGGAAATCCTGAGACGAGGCATCACCACGGATGTCCACGGGATTGGTGGCACTGGCCAAAGAGGGTATCTCGGCCTCCAGACGATGAATGGTGCGGGGTAGCAGTTCCGCCAGCGAGAGGCCATGGTCCCCACAGGCATCCGCGGCCATCACCCCCAACCCACCAGCATTGGTGAGCACCGCTACCCCGTCACCCGCCAGCAAGGGCATGCTAGAGAAGAGCGACACTGCATCGAACATCTCGTCCAAGTCGTTAACCCGCACCGCATTGACCTTTCTTAGAGCAGCACCATACACTGCATCCGCTCCGGCCAGGGCGCCCGTGTGCGAGGATGCGGCCTTTGCCCCTTGGCCGGTCCTTCCTGATTTCAGGACCACCAGAGGTTTGTCCTTTGTGAAACGGTGGGCGGATTCCATGAACGCCACTCCGTCCCTGACACTCTCCATATACAAGGCTAGGACGTCTGTGTTGGGGTCATCGTGCAGGAAATCAATTATGTCGGCCTCGTTGACATCCATCTTGTTCCCCAGGGATATGAATTTGGATAACCCTCGGTGAGAGAGTCTGGACCAATCCAAGAATGAGGTGCCAACAGCTCCAGATTGGGAGCTGAGGGAAATATTGCCCTTTCCTGGATAGAGGCTGGAGAAGGTGGCGTTGAGGTCGGCATAGGTGTTCATGACCCCGAAACAGTTGGGACCTACGGTACGGATGCCATACCTGGAGCTCACCTCCTCCAGCTCCTTCTCCATACGCATCCCCTCTGGGCCCTCCTCCCGGAAACCAGCGGAGATTACTATGGCCGACCTGACGCCAGATTTCCCGGCATTTTCCATGGCTTCGACTATAAAACGAGAGGGGATAGTGAATATAGCGAGTTCGGGGGTCTCGGGGAGGTCGAAGATGGATGTGTAGGCCTTGAGACCGGCTATCTCAGCTTCACGAGGATTTATGGGATATATGCGTCCTTGGAATCCAGAGGATAGGATGTTGCGCGTTATGATGTTGCCGACCTTCCCAATGTCAGCAGATGCCCCCACCACAGCGATGCTGGCAGGAGTAAAAAGGAATCGCATGTGGTCATATAGACTCTGAGGATTGAAAATACTATCCTCTTATCCTTCATGCTGTCCCCGTGAATCAGATATGTTTATAAACATCGGAAGACTTGGAACAGATGTGCGATTGATCGAGCGGGGATGATCAGTGATTCCTCTGGATACGGTCGCACATATAGAGGCACCTTATATAGGGTCCCTGCGGTAGCAACGATGTGAATTCGTGCCATGACCGGAGGACAACCAAGGAGCCCGACAACCAACCCCCGTCTGGGTCAGTGCCCGGAGAGCGGTCATCCGCACCATGATACGGCTTGTTTATGACGGGGGACACCTCACTTTCACCAAACCCCCGGCATCCATATATCAATCTCAAGTTAATCACTACAACACCAATGCATTGCGTTTTCCGAGATGAGCCCGGTCGCAAGAATTCCCTCTGCCTCCGTGAAAAGGGGACACTAATTCTATGCCGCCAGGCTGATATGGTAGAATGCCCGAATTTCATCGAGGGTCAGAGGACAAATGAAACTAAGGATCCCTGCCCCGTTTGTGGCAAGCGCCATGCTAGTCTGAAAGCGGCCCTGCGCTGCTCGCTCCTGCAGGAATATCGCTCTCTGACAGAATCAGTCGAAGATGTTGACGGCAGTGTCATGCCCCCATTCCCCCACCTACCCAACGCTGTGGGTGCCTTGAATCTCTGGCCCGGCATTCGGAAGACCATTCTGGAGAGGGATGGACATCGATGCCGAGGATGCGGGGATTCCGTGCGTGAGCGGGCCACTTGGTTGGTGGAGGTCCATCACATCATACCCCGAGTGGAGGGTGGTGGTGACCACCCATCCAACCTGGAAACGCTGTGCGCCGAATGCCATCGTCGACACACCACGCCCTTGGTGCTCTCGCGGATGCCCAGCACCGAGGAGGAATGGGAGGAGCGGCGACTGAACCGGAAGTTCCGGGAGGGGCGGGATCTGCTACAACGCCTGATGCAGGGAGAGGAATGAGCTTTCCTCCCCCTCTGACCTTGGATTCCTATCCGATATGGTACCTCTTCTTCACCTCTGGATCCATCATCCAAAGTATGACGAACACATAGAGCAGTATAAAGGCCAGGGTGTTGAACTTGTAGAATTGGAAGCCACCGTCTAGGAAGTTCATGACGTTCAGGACTATAGACCAGGCCATGCCGGCTATGAAGGCATACCACCCCAGGGCAATCCACCTGAACATGCCATAGGCTGCCACCAGGAACAATACGGCGGTTATCCCGGTCAAGGCGGCGTTTTCCAGATTGAGGTCCATGAAGAGATAATTCAGGGCGGCTATCAGACTGAATATGCCTATAACCGCAGCGAATAGCATGAGGATTAACAGAAGATCCTTCTTCGGCATTTTATCACCGAAGAAGGATTGGGATATAAGGTTTAAAAAGGATTGCTCAACGGTCCAGGGCGATCTTCCTCAGCCAAGCCTCGGCTTCCTCCCAACGAGGGAATTCCCTCTCCTGGGCACGGAACTCTGGGCCGTGCTTGGGAGAGTCTGGATCCACTCCGTTGTTCAGATGCAGCATCTCATGGTAGACCACGTAATCCAGCACGTACTCGGGCACCTCAGGGTCGTCGAAGACACTGCTGATGGCGATGACCTTCATGAGCACGGAGCAGTACCCCACGCGACGATGGTTCCGTTCCTTGGTCCAGGAGATGAACATGTCTTGATCCTTTTCCACCATGCCTTGGGACACCAGCCTGTCTACGCTGTCCATGAGGTTGCGATGACGGCCATGCGGGGAGCGGGTGAGGTTTCGACTGCGGCGAACATACACGGGCTGCTTCTGATGCACGAATTCCGTGGAGGTCATCCAGTCCTTCATGGATTCCGGGTAAGGATCCCGTCTACCCTTGGTTATGCGCACAAAAAGGGAATGCGCCAATCCTTGGATAACGTCCCTGTCAGCATCCATCAGGTAGTCAGAGACCTGGAACTCCGCCCAACCTGCCGACCGCTGCCATTTAATCTTGAACTCCTTGAACGGGGTGTACTGCGCTTTTACGGCACTATAACCGAACTCCTTTCCCGCGTTCTGGAATGATTCCTGCAGCGATGCTTCTGCACTCATATATGCAA